>CAZXJU010000072.1:0-8709 GCA_964641035.1 uncultured Halobacteriales archaeon
GGTTTTCGAGGGCGCTTGGGAAAATTTCCATCCACTTTTCGGCCGAGACCATGCCATGCAGGTCGTGGCCGATTTCGACCAGGGTGGCGACGAGTAGCTGCGTGGTCCGAAGCATACGCCTGGACCTGTCCAGGTCGACCGTCGGGCGTCCGTCGGAGGCCACAACTGACTTAATTTCGACGACGCCGTCATAGGCGAAGGCCTGACCGCCGGCCTACGTATTCAGCGCGAACGCCTTCCGAATCGTCGCCTCGTCGATGTTCCGGCCCGTGACCATGAGAGCGACGCTCTTGCCGGCGAACCGCTCCGGATCCTTCCGCACGGCGGCGATCGGCGCGGCTGCCGCCCCCTCGATGACGATTGCATGGTGGCGGACCATCGCCGCGATCCCACGCATCATCTCCTCGTCCGTTACGACCAACATGTCCTCCACGTGTTTCTGGATCACGTCGAACGCCAGGCCGGCGGCGCCGGTCGTTGCGATGCCGCCCGCGAACGTATCGCAGGACGCGCTCACGCGCCGGCCGGCCTTCCAAGAACGGAATACGCCCTGCGCCGTTTCGGCTTGCACGCCCACGAGGCCGATGTCCCCGCGGATTCCGCGTGCTGCGATTGCGCCGCCGGCGATGAGGTTCCCGCCTCCTACCGGCACCACGATACAATCGATGTCTGGGCGCTCTTGAAGGGTCTCGAGGACCATCGTGCCGGCGCCGGCCATGACCCATGGGTCCTCGCCGTCCTCGATGAGAACCATCCCACGGTCTTCCGCCAGATGTTCGGCCACGCTCAGGCTCGCGTTCCAATCGTCTCCCTCGCCGACGACGTCGGCGCCGTACGCGCGGATCCGGTCGGCTTTGAACGAGGGGACGCTTGTGGGCAGCACGATCGTCGCGCTCGTTCCGAACCGGTCGGCGGCCCACGCGACGGCAAGGCCGTGGTTCCCGGTGGAGGCCGTGACGACGCCAGCCTGTTTCTGGGTCGGCGTCAACCGGCTGAGTCGTACGAGGACGCCCCGTGGCTTGAAGGACCCGAGCGCCGACAGCGCGTCCAATTTGAGCACGACATCCGCTTCGAGGTCGGGAAACAGGTCGCCGGCGTCGAGGAGCGGCGTCCGCGGCAGGTACTTGTCAACCACGCGTTGCGCCGCCTCGATGTCCGCGAACTGCGGGGGCATCGTCTCGTCTGCGCGTTCCGTCGACGATTCGGGCATGGGCGTTTGGCGGCAGCCGGCGGAACGGCCATAAGCGTTGCCGCGGCGCCCGGCGTCACGGCGACGGCGGGTTGCGCGCAAGGCTTTGCCAGAACCGGATTCCGTGCGGCAGCAACGCGTCCGGAAAGTCGTACGTGGCCGAGTGCAAGGAGGGGCACGTCTCCCCGCTTCCGAGCAGGAGTAGCGCGCCGGGCCATCGGGCGGTCATATGGCCGAAGTCCTCCGAGGCCGACAACGGCTCCGGCTGCCGTTCGACCGGCATGCCCGCGGTCCGCGCCGCCTGCTGGACCTCCCGCACGGCTTCCGGGTGATTCTCGGTGTGGGGGAACGGGTCGTGGCGACGGAACTTGGCCTGGGCGCCGTCGTCGCTCGAAAGCGTCTCGGCGCGCCGGCGGATGCGTCGGACGAGGCCTTCGACGTCGGCTTGCCGATCGCCGCGGAGCGTGGCGTACACGAAGGCGTCGGCGGGCGATACGCCGAAGTTCGGCCCGTCGGACCGGATCCCGACGAGCGTCGCGAGCGTTTTGCCGGCGTACCGGTCCGGAATCGTGGTTTCTTCTTGTATTTCGAGCGCGACGCGAGAGGCGACGGGCAGCGGGTTTACCGCCAGGTCCGGTTCGCTTGCGTGTCCACGCCGGCCGACAATGCGGACCTCGAACCCGACGCTTGCACGGGCGGCCACGCCGCGCCGGACGAGGACGGCGCCGAGCGGCGTGCCTGGATGGTTGTGGATCGCGAACGACCGGTCGAACTCGACCGAGTCGTCTAGGTCGGCCAGGACGCGTGCGGCGCCTTCGCCCGTCTCTTCGGCCGGTTGGAAGATACCCCACACCTCGCCTGGAAAACCGCGGTCCTCATGCAACGCGGCCAGTGCTCCGGCGAGCATCGCCATGTGGCCGTCGTGGCCGCACGCATGGTGCGTCCCGTCGCGCCGCGAACGGTACGGGACGCGGGTCTGTTCATGGATCGGCAGCGCGTCGAGGTCCGCCCGGAATAGACGCCTTGCCCCCTCGCCGTCACCCTGGACCCGGTACAGGAGCCCGTGGCCGCCGAGGCGGCGCTTGACCGGGCGCAGGCCGAAATCGGCCAGGAACGCCTCGATCCGGGCGGCCGTCTCCTTCTCGTCGTTCGACGCTTCGGGGTTCTCGTGGAGCTCGTGCCGGAGGTCCACGGCGGCGCGTTCGACTTGCTGCGTCAACGACCGCGAACCGGGACTCGGGTTCTTGTGCTTCACGCCGACGACCTGCGGATGTCCGGTGGCGGGTTTAACTACCGAGTCTACGCTCGTACGATGGGTAGGTGTCCCGACCATGCCGAGAATCGCCGCCGTGGGCCTCGTGGTTCTGTTCGCCTCGTCCGTGCTGGCCGGCTGTACGCGCGGCCCAGACGACGCCGGTGCGCAGACGATCCCGGAGGACACGTCATGGGTCCCCGCCGATGTCCGATGGGACACGAGCGGGCCGGTCAGCCGCGTCCTCGAACCCGGACCGTACGACGTGCTGCCGGTCGAACTGCATGAGTTCGCCGGCTTCGACGGCACGGTCGTCTCGAGCGCCGTGTGGCGTCCGGACGTACCGGAGGGCATGCAGGTGCCCGTGATCCTGGACGTCGGCCCCTACTACGGAGACGCCGTGGATTCCGTTGGGACGAGCGACCGCATCACGTTCCTGGAATCGATCGTGCCGCACGGCTTCGCGTACGGCCAGGTCAGCGTGCGCGGCACGGGCGGCTCCGGCGGGTGCCAGGGATTCTTCAGTCTCGAAGAACAACAAGACATCGACGCCGCCGTCACGTACTATGGCGAACAGGCATGGAGCAACGGCAACGTCGGCCTGTACGGTATCAGCTACGACGGGACGACGCCATGGATCGCCGCCACCTTCGGCAACCCGCACCTGAAGACCATCGTGCCCATCTCCGGCTTGACGAGCATCTACGAGCACAGCTTCCGCAACGGGACCCCGGCCGCGTACGCCGGCTGGATCCACGCCAACTACTGGGCCTACGGGTGGCAGACCCAGAGCCGCGACGCTCAGGATTATGCGGAGAACGCGGCCTGCCCGGAAGGCCCGCGAGGCATCGTCGTCTCCAACTCCGCGGTCGTCACGGGAAGCCCCGACGCGCCGGCTCTCGGAAGCGACTACTGGGAGGAACGCGACTTCCGCCAGCGGACCCTCGAAAACTACGAAGGAAGCGTCTTCCTGGTCCACGGATGGCAGGATTGGCGCGTACCGCCCCATATGGCCTTCCCGTTCGTGAACGAGCTCGAGGCCAAAGGCCTCGACGTGAAGATGCTGCTCGGCCAATGGTGGCACGCCGTGCCGGACACCGTCAGCCGGGCCGACGACAGCGTCCGGTACGATTACGCTCAGATGCTCTTGCGTTGGTTCCAGCGCTACCTGCTCGAGGAGCCGGGCGTCCGGACGGGCCCGACGGTGGAGACCCAGGACAGCCTCGGCCTGTGGCGCGTCGAGGAGACGTGGCCGCCCACCGACGTATCCTGGTCCCGGCTCCACGTGGGCGACGGGCGTCTCGATGAGGACGCCACGGCCGAGGCAGACGCCCTCCTGTATGGCCCCGCCAACGGGGTCCGACTGGTCGCCCGGCCCGCCGGCCAAGACGCACCGGTCGTGGAGTTCCGAGCGACCACCGGCCCGCTACCCGAGGAGCTGCGTCTTGCGGGATTGCCGCGGTTCCACGCGACGTTCACGCCGTACAGTACCGAAGGCGCGCGGGTCTACGCCCAGCTCATCGACCGGTCGCCCGAGGCGGATGAGACCGTCGTCGGGCACGCGGTGATGGACCTGCGGTACCACGACGGCGGGAACGAACCGCATCGACTCACACCCGGCGAGCCAGTGTTGGCCAAGATGGAGTTCTACCCGCTCGACGTCGCCGTGCCCGCCGGGCACGAACTCGTGCTTCGGGTGGTCGCCGGTTCGGGCTACGCAGAGGAGCGCCTCGATCCGAACCCCACAGGCGCCATCGACCAGTTCGTCGAGTCTCCGACGCCGCTACCCGTCACCCTCGAATGGGGCGACGGCAAGAGCGTCCTCGACCTGCCGCAGATTACCCGGGACGTCGGGGATGGCCGCTACCTGGGCCAGCCGTAGAAGGGCCCGGCCGCGCATGCCATGACGTACGTTTATAAGCCGCCGCGGCGCCTCGTTGCCTGGTGTCCTCCATGAGCGTTCCCCACCGCCGCGTGGTGCTGGCTTGTCTGATTGTGGGTTCCCTGGTCACGGCTGGTTGTGCCGGCGATTCTGCGAACCCTCTCGACGATTCGGCTGCCGCCGAGGCGGATGCGCTGGTCAAGGGGCGCGTCGTCTCCGACGAGATCTTCCCAGTGGCCGACGCCCTCGTTCAGACCGTCGGCGGCGAGTCTACGACGACGGACGACGACGGGAACTTCGAACTCGCCGTCGCGCCGGGCCGGGTCGTGCTGAACGTGACCGCCGAAGGCTACCTTCCGCTGACGGAGGAGGTCGACGTCTCGTCGGGGGACGTCGTGGAGGTCCTCCTCCTGCTGGACGGCATCGCGGGCGCCGCGCCGTACGCCGAGACGCTCATCTTCGAAGGGCTCATCGCGTGCGGCTGGGCCATCGTCTACGGCGCCGGCTGGTACAACTTCACACCATGCCCGTCGGGTGACAACAAGGACTCGTTCCGTGTGGAAGTCGGCGCCGAGTGGCGGGCCGGCGTCCACGAGATCACGTGGGAGACGTCGGACGAGATGCTGTTGGCCAGCTCATTGGTGGGTACCTGCGCCGGCGGCGCCGAACCCGACCCGTGCCCCGGCATAGTGACGGGCAAGGACCCGCTCCGAATTCTCGCCCGTCCGGAGAATCCCGAATACGCGACGACGTACGCCGTCGACGGGCAGGCGACGTGGCCCGAAGGCGAGCACGAGAGCTACGTCCTCACCGCATACAACGGCATGTACCGCACCGAGATCAACCAGACGTTGTACCCGGCATGTTCCACCGCCAATGGCCTGATCGGCTCCCCGCCGGAGTGGGGTTGCCCGTTCGGCCTTGGCGTCACCTTCGACCTCCGCTACGACGTCTACCACACGACGTTCTACCGGGACGAGCCGGCCAACCTCGAGGCATTCACCGCGATTCCCGACCAATGAGCAACCTATGAAGGGACGAGTCTTGCGCACCAGTCACCGCGACGCCGCCGTCATGGCACGTGTCCGGGTCGCCGTCGCAATCGTCGCCCTGTTCGCCGTGTCGTTGTCCGGATGCCTGGGCGCCGACGGGCCCCGCCCGCAAGCGGATTCCCCCGTTGCGGTACTGCCGCCTACGACACCCGCCGACTTCGGTCCCATCCGCGCCAACCTGTCCCAACCGACGTTCCCGGACACGCCGATCTATGAGGAGCATTGGGTCGAATCCTTCGACGGGACCGAACTCCGCGTCCGCGTCTACCGTCCCGACGCGCCATCCACGTGGCGGGCCCCGGTCATCCTGCAGATGAGCCCCTACTTCACGCTTGAGCCGCTCGCCTCGGACGGGCTGAGCACGTGGCTCATCGACCACTTCGTCCCCCGGGGCTACGCGGTCGCTCTCAACGACGTACGGGGCTCCGGCGAGTCGGGAGGATGCCTCGAGCACACCGGCCGCAACGAGGCCCGGGACGGCTACGAGGTCGTCGAATACCTGGCGACGATGTCCTGGGCTAACGGCCGCGTCGGCATGGTCGGCCTCAGCTACGACGCGGAGACGCAGCAGGCGACCCTTACCACCGCCCCGCCGCACCTGACGACGATTGTGCCGGTCGCGAGCGTTTCGAGCCTCTACGACCACGTCTACTTCGATGCGGTCCCCTACGAGACCGTGGGGCTCGTCGGGGCCGCGTCCTATGCGGCGCAAGGCATGCTGCCGCCCAGCCCACCGATCAACCCCGTGGGCACGTCGAATCCGCACAGCCCGGCCATCTACGCCGAACGTCCGGCCTGCCACGCGGAGAACGCACGGCATCGCAGCGACCCCGGCGGCGACTTTAATGGCTACTGGGCCGACCGCGACCTTCGCGCTCGCATCGCCGACGTGGGAAACACAAGTGTACTCTACGTCCACGGGTTGCAGGATTGGAACGTGAAACCGAACCACATCGCCGGATGGTACAACGCGCTTCCCGTGCCGAAGAAGGCCTGGCTCGGTCAATGGGGACACGAATTTCCCGACGCCGCCGGCCGCGCGGACTGGACGTTCACGGTCCATCGCTGGTTCGACCATTGGCTGCTCGACATGGACACGGGAATCATGCGCGAGCCGGCCGTGCAAGTCCAAGACTCCGCCGGCCAATGGCGGACCGAGGAATCCTGGCCGCCGGCGCGGGCGGCGACGACGAGCTGGTACTTGAACGCCGGAAGCCGCCTCGACCCCATACCGGCGACCGCGGAATCCCATGTCACGTACGCCGACTCCGGGCGGAGCATGGAATCGGAAGGCGGCGCCGCCGTCGAATGGACGAGCCGGCCGCTCGGGGAAGCGACGCATTACGGCGGCTCACCCGAACTAACGCTTCGGGCGATCCTGTCGTCGCAGGCTCCCGCTGGTCCAGACGCGCCGGGGACCCATTTCGTCGCGCACCTTATTGATGTGGCGCCGGACGGTTCCGAGACCGTCATCAACCGCGGCTATCTGGACGCGCGGCACCACGAGACGCTCAACGAGACGAGGCCGGTACCGAACGGTGAAATCATCACCTACCAGGTACGGTTCTATCCCCAGGACGACGTCGTCCCAGCGGGCCACGCATTGCGTCTTCGCCTCGGCGCCGTCGACGATTGGGCACAGCCCGACGGAACGCACGCGGAAGTCTCCGTCGTCCTTGGAGGGGACGGGGCATCTGCCCTGACGCTGCCGACCCTGACGAAGGATCCGGCACGATACTTTGTACCTGGCGCGCCGGCGGCGTGACGTCTCGCGGCCGTCTACTGCGGCGGAAGCGCCGTGAAGTCGTCCGGCACGTCTGCCCCGTAGAACATCGTGTGGTAGACGTCGAACTTCTGGTCGACGGCGACCTGCGGGTCGCCCCACGGCAGGTAGACGCGTGTCATGAACGTCGGGTCCTCCTCGCTCTTCGGGAAGTTCCAGTCGTACATGATCACCGGGTTGGGCCCCGCCTCGTTGTCGCCCCAGCCGTCGCAATCGTCCAACACGGGATCGAACTCGTCGCAGGAGACCGCGAGCATCATGCGTTCCGAGGCGTCCGAGACGGGCTCCCACGTGAGCTCAGAGACGATGCCGGTTGTGCCGTTGAGGACGGTCAGGTCGTACCGCCATTGGTTCTCGAGAGGCTCCGCGGGCAATCCGTAATTGGATCCGTTGACGCCCAGACCGGCCAGCGTGTAGTAGGCGGCCGTGTACGGGTAGTCGCACGGGCTGGTCCACACGTTGGTGGTGAACGAACACGTCAGCACCCCCGTGTAGGGCTCTGTGTAATGGTAGGATTCGACGACGCGGAGCTCCGTGAGCTGCACGTCCTTGCCGACCGTCTGGCCGGGTTCGACCGACACGACGGTCGCCTGCGACTCGTACCCGAGCTTCTGGGCGATCAGCGTGTACTGGCCGGGTTCGACGTTGGCGAACCGGTAGGATCCGTTGGAGAGGCTCGTCGTCTCCTTCGCACTGGGCGCCAGGCCGAGCTGCACGCCGGCCACCGGCAGGCCTTCCGTGTTCAAGACCAGGCCTTCGACGGTTCCCAGCTCGTCTTCCGTGGTCTCGTCCAGCACGTCGTCACCGGCCGACGCGTCGGCGTCGCCGCCTCCGCCGAGGCAGCCGGCCAGGCCGAGCGCCACGAGCAGGAAGGTCATCATCAAGGCTCGTCGGATCCGTTCCACGTCAAGCACCAAGAACGACTGAGGGCGATTGCGCGTTAATGAACATTGTGCCGTACCGCTTGCACCCGGGCGGCACGCTACTTAAGCGCGAGGGCCTCATGGCACCCTTGTGCGGCTCCCGTTGGACGCCCCGATGGACCTCGAGGCGACCCTCTACAGCGGGCAGGCGTTCCGATGGCGGCCGAAGCCGCCGGGTCACCTCGGGTTCGTGGCCGGGGAGCCCGTCCTCGTGGACGTCGAGGACGACGATCTCCTCGTGGCCGGCGACGTCGAGGAATCCGCCGTCCGCCGCTATTTCCGCCTCGACGGCACCCACCAAGAGTTTCTGCAGCGCGTGACCCCGGACCGCTGGTTGTCCGCGGCAGTCGACGCGTACCCCGGCCTGCGGCTGCTGCGCCAGGACCCGTGGGAGACGCTGATCGCGTTCGTCCTGTCGCAGAACGCCAACGAAGCCAAGATCCGCCGCAACATCGAAGCGATCGCCCGCGCCGCGGGCGCCCCCGTCGACTACGAAGGCGAGCGGCTTCAGCGGTTCCCCACGCCCGCCTCGTTGGCCCGCCTCGACCAGGCGGACCTGCGCGCGCTCGGGGTCGGCTACCGGGCGCCGTACGTCGTGGCCGCCGCGCACGCCGTCGCCGACGGCGCG
>CAZXJU010000073.1:0-8594 GCA_964641035.1 uncultured Halobacteriales archaeon
GGGCCGGGTCGAGACTCCCGAACGGGATCAACCGGTCGGGCGCCTCCGACGCGTAGTCATGCACCCATTGGTTGATGTCCTGTTTGTACCCCATGACCTCCGGCGCCACGTAGTTGATCAGCGCGACCCGTTCGATGCGTTGTTCATCCAGGTAGTCCACGAACACGTCCACGTCGTCGATGTACTCCTGGATCTTGGCGAACCCCGGCTGCGTCTTCTCCAGGACCTTAAGCGCGTCGACCTTCAACCGGTTCCATGGGTTGATGTGGACGTGGAAGTCGATGATCGGTTCACCCGCCGTCTTGGCGGCCTTCTTCTTCGCCTTCGTCTTTCGGGCCACGCGGTGGGAAGGCTGCTACGTCCCTTCAACGTTTGCGGAGCCGGAGGGCCAGCCAATCAGTCCTGGTACTCGTAGAATCCCCGGCCGGTCTTCCGGCCCAGCTCGCCCGCCTCGACCTTCCGGCGCAACAGGTCCGGAGGAGCGAACCGCGGCCCAAGCTCTTCCGCCAGGTGCTCGGCGATCGCCAGGCGGACGTCGAGCCCGACCAAGTCCGTCAGCTTCAGCGGCCCCATCGGGTGCTTGTACCCGAGCTCCATGGCCTTGTCGATGTCCGAGGCCGACGCGACGTCCTCTTCCAGCATCCGGATCGCCTCCAGCCCCAACGCGACGCCGAGGCGGCTGGACGCGAAGCCGGCGGAGTCCTTGACGACGATCGGCTCCTTGCCCATGCGGCGCGCGGCCTGGACCACCTGGTCGACGACGTCGTCACCCACCCCATCGTGCCGGACGACCTCGACCAGGGGCAGGATGTGGGCCGGATTGAAGAAATGCATCCCGAGGACGCGGCCCGGGCGCTTCGTCGCCGCGGCGATCCGGCCGACGCTGAGGCTCGACGTGTTGGACGCGAGGATGGCGGCGTCGGGCGCCGCCGCGTCCACCTGCGCGAAGATCTTCCGCTTGACGGCGAGATCCTCGGGCGCCGCCTCGATGACGAGGTCGGCGTCGGCGACCGCGTCGGCCAAATCGGGGACCGTCTTCAGGTGACGGCGGGCCGTCTGGTGGCTCTCCTTCGTCACCTTGCCCTTCTCGACGCCCTTGTCGAGGTTGGCGACGATGGCGTCGACGGACGCAGCCAATTGGTCGGCGTCGACGTCGAAGAGCGTCGTCTCGTAGCCCGCCATCGCCGCGACCTGCGCGATGCCGCGGCCCATGGTCCCGGCGCCCAGGACCGCGACGTGTTGGACCGTCACCGGGACCGCCCCCGTTTCCGCTTCTCCAGAAACGCGTCGACGCGTTCGGCGTGTTCCGGGGTCGAGAAACTGAACCCCTGCAGGATGGCCTCGTGGAAGAGGCCGTCGGCGATGGGGACTTGGGCGTTTCGCAGCAGCTGCCGTTTCAGGCGTGCGAGCGTCGCCGGCGGGATCTGGCCGATGCCGTCCAAGACTTCCTGGACGGCCTCGTCGAGTCCGTCGGCGTCTACGGCGCGGGTGATGAGGCCCCATTCGGCGGCGGTGGCCGCGTCGACGAACCGGGCGGTCAACAGCATCTCTTGGGCCCTGCGTAGGCCGATGGCGCGCGGCAGGAGAGGGGTGACGCCGCTGTCGGCGACCAGGCCCACGCGACCGAAGAGGGCGGCGAACCGGGCCGACGCGGCCGCGACGGCGACGTCGCACATGAGGACCAGGCCGAGGCCGGCGCCGACGGCGTCGCCGTTGACGCGTGCGACCCAGACCTTCGGGGATTCGGTGACGGTGCGTACGAGGCCGGCGAAGCCTTCCAGATGGCGTTCGAAGGTGGCGACCCCTTGGCCGCGGCGTCGGACCATCTCATGGATGTCGCCGCCGGAGCAGAACGTGTCGCCGGTGCCCGTGAGTACGACGGCGCGGACCCGGTCATCGTCCGCGACGGCGTCGGCGGCGGACCGCAGCCGGCGGATGGTGTCGATGTCGATCGCGTTTCGGACCTTCGGTCGGTCCAGCGTGATCCACGCGACGTCGTCGCGGCGTTCGAACGGTTCGGCCATCCGTCCGGCCATCCGACCGCGCCCTGAAAAAGGTGCGCCGTGGCGCTTCCTGGTTGACGGGTCGTGCGGCGTGTCCCTGGGACGGCGTTGCGTCGGGCTTATGAGCTCGTCTCGACGGTCATTTCGATCTCGACGGGGATTCCCATCGGCAAGGCGTTTACGCCTACGGCGGCCCGAGCCGGGAGTCCCGGTTCCCCGAAGATCTCTTTGAGCAGGTCGGTGGCGCCGTTGGCCACGGCCGGCTGCTTGTCGAACGCGTCGGCCGACGCGACGTATACCATCATCCGCACGACCTGTTTGACGTCGTCGAGCGAGCCTAAGGCCTTGCGCAGCGTCGCCAAGAGGTTCAAGCACGTCAGCCGGGCCGCCTCGTACCCCTCGTCGACGGTCACGTCGTCGCCCAGCCGGCCCTGGATCGTCGGCTTGCCGTCGAGGATGGGGCCCGAACCGGACAGGTGGACGAGGTTTCCTGTGCGCACCGCGGCCCGGTACGTCGCCAGGGGACCGGACGCCGGGGGAAGGTCGATGCTGAGTTCCTTGAGTCTGGCTTCGGCGCCCATGCGCGAGCCGATGGTGGCGGGGGTTAAACGCATGGCGGTCGTCGGCAATGTCTTGACCCGTCGATGGGATTCGCGGACGATGCCGAGCGCCGACGAACTCCGGATAGGGATCGACGCGATCGAGGACGCACGCGAACGCATCCGGGACGTGGCGTGGCGTACCCCGCTGGTCCCGGCAAGCCGTCATGCTGACGGCAAGATCCACGTGAAGCTCGAGTGCATCCAGCGGACCGGCTCCTTCAAGGTCCGAGGCGCGTGGAACCGGATGTCGCGCACGGATACCAAGCAGCGTAGCCAGGGGTTTACGGCGGTCTCTGCCGGCAACCACGGTCAGGCGGTCGCGTGGTGCGCGCAGCGGCTCGACGCGCCGTGTACCGTGTGGGTGCCGGACGACGCGGTCGGCCGCAAGGTCGAAGCGATGGAGGCGCTCGGCGCGACCATCGAACGCCTGCCGCACGACGAGATCATGGCGTCGCTGGTCGACGACAACTTTGCCGAACAGCACCCCGTCTTCATCCATCCATTCGGCGACCCCGACATCATCGCGGGCCAAGGCACGATCGGCCTTGAGATCCTTGAGGACCTTCCTGATGCTGCGACGGTCCTCGTGCCGGTCGGAGGGGGCGGGCTCGTCACGGGGATCGCCACCGCGGTCAAGGCGAAGAAGCCGGACATACGCGTGTTCGGCGTGCAGGCCGAGCGGGCCGCGCCGTACGCACGATCCTGGGAGCAAGGCCGGCCCGAGCGCGTGGGGACCCCCAAGACAATCGCGGACGGCATCGCCGCGTCAATCGCGTTCGAGTACATGTGGCCGCTACTGGCAGAACGGCTTGACGGGTTCCTCACCGTGTCGGAGGACTCGATGCGCCAGGCGATCCAACACCTGGCACGTGAGACGCACGTGGTGGCCGAGGCCGCAGGGGCTTCCGCCCTGGCCGCCGCCTTCCAGCACGGGCCGGAGCTCGAACACCCGGTCGTGTGCGTGATCAGCGGCGGCAACGTGGATCCCGCGCTGCTGGCGGACCTCGTCGGTTGAACGGGCGGTCTACCCGAAGCTTGTGGCCGCCGGGTCGCCGGGCGTGATGCAGCCGAACCCGAAGACGCGCAGCTGGTTGGCGTCCGAGACGTAGAGGACGCCGTCCTTGGCGACGACCTCCCACACGCCGTTGAACCCGACCGGGCCCTGGTTGACGTCGGTGTTGCGCGTCCAGTGTGCCATGGGTTCGAGTTGGGCGAAGCCGAGGTACGGAAGCGCCGGCACGTCGGTGAGGTTGAAGACGTAGAAGCCACGCGCGTAATGGGCGACGTACATGAGGTCGCCGACGATGTGCAGGTTGTGCTGGGGCGCCAACGGGTCTCCGGCGGTGCCGGCCTGCCAGGTGCCCAGTAGGACGGGCAGGCTGAGGTCGGTCGCATCGTAGATCTTGAGCGCGTTGTGGCCGACCTCGGCAATCGTGGCCACCAGCCGCCTGTCGTCGACCCAGGCCGCTTGGATCGTGTGCGTGTATCCTTGGTACGGCTCGAGGTTCGGGACCCGCGTGATGACTTCCGGGTTGGCTGGGTCAAGGACGTCGAAGGCGGACCAGCCTTCGAAGCCGTCGGCCACGTAGAGGATCCACCGGTTGTCGCGCGGGTCGAACTGGACCGTCATGTCGTGCGGCCCGATGACGTTGCCTTCGATGGGTAGAGTCTGCGTGACGAACTCGAGTTGGACGTCGCCGGGTTCACCGGTGATGCGCACGATGTAGACGCCGCTGTTGGCGTTGGGGGCGATGAAGAGCCAATCCTGCTCGGCGATGTGGGCGGTCGCCAGCATGTGGGCGTTGCGCGTCACCTCGCCGGGTTTGGCGGGCGGGAACTCCCAGAACCCGGTCTTTACGGGTTCCCGTGGGTCGCGCACGTCGGCGATCTCCACGCCGCCGCCGTGGCCGACGAACGCGGTCGTCCCGTCCGGGCTGAACTTCACGTCGAGGGCGCCGCCAGGTTCGACGTACTGGCCGGCCAGCGTCACGTTGAGTGGGTCGCTGATGTCGAGGACCTCGAAGCCGCCGGCGCCGAACCGGGCCCACAGCATGATGTTCTCGTGGAAGTCGAGTTCCGCGTGCGTGCCCTCGTCGTTGGAGAGGTTGGCAATCTGCAGGAGGTTCTCGGTGGGTGCTTCGCCGACGGTGTCGACCGTGCAGGGCAGGCCCGCCACGAGTTTCCGGACCGCGTCGAACGGGTCCGTCGACGCCGGCAGGTCGCCCGTCGGGTCGGTTGCGTCGGGGTCGGAAGCGTCGATGCATCCGGCGAAACCGGCCACCAGGAGGGAACCGAGGATGGGAAGGAGCCATGCGTGCATAGGAGTTTCACGGGGCGTCCCGGCTTATCAGCCTTGCGTCAGTCGACCCTCATCGGAGGGTCGGTTTGGGCCGGTCGGTGGATTCCTCGGCCGGGTTCTCGACGCCGATGGTCCACAGGCCCTCCTGGATGATGCGGGTCAGGTAGTACGGCTTCTCCGGGACCGCCTGGTACGGGGCGACGTCCTTGAGTTCCTGGATGGCGTCGACGTACTTCTGGAATTCCGGGCCCGTGTCTCCTTCGATCGTGCTCACGTATTCCACCTGGTCGTACCCGATGGCCTGCAGGCCGCCGACGCTGGGCGCGTCGTAGATGGGGTACGCCGGGTTGTTGAAGTGCAGGAGCGCGGAGGCGAACTCGGCGGAGCCGTCGGTGAACGGTTCGAGGACGCCGATGACGTCGCCGTCGGGGTAGATGGCGCTGCGGAGCACGCTGTCGAGTTCCCGGTGCACGCGGTGGTCGGCCAGCGCCTGCTTCGGTGGGTTGTACCCGCCGATGAACCGGCGGACCCCATGGTAGTTGCCGTGCGTCACCGGACGCTCCATGGAGTAGATCGTCTCCTCGTACACCTCCCACTGTTTCTGGTTGGCCTGTCGGAACAGGTCCGGGAGGCGGTCGAAGAACCCGGCGACGCCGGCGGGCAGCCCCTTGTAGGTCACGCGGCGCCGCCCTTCGGAGCGATCCAGTCGCCCGCTTCGAACAGCTCCTCGAGGACCTTCTTGTCCTCGTCGCTGGGAAGCACGCTCTTCAGGTAGTCGTCGTAATCGTTCTCGTCGATCGGTTCGCCCTCGACGGTGTAGCGTTCTCCTTCGAACCGGCCGATGCCCCGGTTGAACTTGTCGCTGGGGATGACGAGTTTTGCGCCGTTGTCCAAGACGGCGTTGTGCCGCTCGTTCATCGTCACGATCTCGTCGCGGTACAGCTGCCGGTTGTGCTCGTTGATGTGGTCCTTTTCGACCGGTTCGTCCGTCTCGAACTCGTCGTACCGGCTCTTGATGCCCCACACGTAGGACCAGGCCGCCGTTGACGACTCGTCCTTGCCGAACAGGTCGTACGCCGTCGGGATCCACTTGTTGTAATACTTCTGCAGGATTTCGACGGGGACCTTGCCGGCCCGGAGGATCCGGGCGATCCCGGTGAAGCCCGTGCCCAAGTGGAAGGACTCCTCCTTCAACATGGGGCCCATGGATTCGGCCAACGGTGCGAACGCGCTGTTCGAGAGCATCTTCAGCTGGAACTTGCCGTCGCGGTCCACGAAGTGCGTGTAGACGAAGAAGTCGATCCAGTGGTCGACGGGTTCGTTGAACGATCCCAGCAGCCGTTCTTGCTCATAGGAGCGGCGTTGCAGTTGCTTCTGTGCTTCGGTCTTTCCGGTCTCGCCGAAGTAGTTGACCATGAGGTAGCACATCTGCCATCCGTGGCGCATCTCCTCGCTCATGATGCGCAGTGCGCTCTTCAGGTCGTACTCGGTCGGCGCGGTCTTCAGCAGGTCCCGCTGCTGTTCCACGGAGGCGAACTCCGTGTCGCCTTGGTAGACGATCAGGTGCAGCAGCGAGTCGCGGATCTGCGACGTGGGGATCTGCAGGTAGTTGCGCCAGGCCTTCTGGCCTTCGTAGTCGCCAAAACCGATCGTCTCCTTTTCGAGCGGCTGGAACTTCGTCTCGAACTTGAAGTCGCCCAGGAGGTCGGTGTCGAAGCCGATGTCCTCTTGCCACGCCTTGAAGTCCTGGATCCAGTCTTCGAACGTGTTGATCGTCTCAGCCATGGACGGTCCTCAGGGTGCGGTTAGGTTGGCCTATCTATATCAGTTTCGCCCGCTGCGACGGCGCGGCGTGCGGCTGACGGCCCGGACGGCGGGGTCACTTCGCCTTGAATTTCGGCGTCCGCTTCTCCGTGTACGCGGCGATGCCTTCCTTGGCGTCTTCGGATGCGAACAATTGCTGTTGCAGCTCCCGTTCGATGGCGAGCGCCGACTCGAACGGCACCTCCATCCCGCTCTGGACGCTGCGCTTGATGGCGCCGACGGCCTTGGCGGCCTTGTTCGGCGGGAGGAACTGCCGCGCGTAATCCATGACCTGGTCCATGTAGTCCTTGCCGTCGAACACGTAGTTCACGATGCCGGACTTCTCGGCCTCCTCGAAGGTGAGCAGGCGGCCCGTCGTCATCAGTTCGATCGCCTGCGTCTTACCGACGAGCCGCGCCAGGCGTTGCGTGCCGCCGGTCCCCGGCAGGACACCAAGGTTGATCTCGGGAAGCCCGATCTTGCCCGAATCCTTCTTCGCGATCCGGATGTCAGCGGCCATCGCGATCTCAAGGCCGCCGCCGACGGTGTGGCCGTTCAGGGCGGCGATCACCAGTTTCGGCGTCTGTTCGAGGCGGTTCAGCGTCTCGTTGGCGTGCAGGCAGAAGAAGTACTTGAATTTCGGAGGGACCGAGTTCAGCATCCCGATGTTGGCGCCCGCGGAGAAGAACTTGTCTCCGGCGCCCTTGAGGAGGATGACGTGCACGTCGTCGTCCATGCGCGCCTTGAGGATGCCGTCATCCAGGTCGCGCATCATGTCGTACGTGTACGTGTTGGCCGGCGGGTCGTCCAGCTCGAGGATCGCCACGCCGTTGTCGACGGTGTAGTTGACCAGCCGCTTCTCGTCGGTCTTGCTGGATTTGCCGTCCTTGGTCTGTTCCACTTGCGCTTGGGCCATTGAGTTGCACCTTTGGCTCCCAAGAGCCCTTGGTCGTATAAAACGTGTGCCCGGGTCGGGCCCGAGGCGGACCCAGGCCATCGCAGGGGTTTTTAATGCGCAACGGGTAATCGGCGACCAAGGAGCGAACGAAGTGGCACGCGGCAGGTCGGACGACGAGGGCCAAGAGGACTACTCTAGGGTCCGCACGCCCGACGAACGGAACCGGGAAATGTTCGCGATCGCGGACTCGTTGATGGGGGCCTCCCGCATCAAAGTCGTCTGCGCCGACGGGCAGAGCCGCATGGGCCGCATCCCAGGCAAACTCAAGCGCCGGATGTGGATGCGTCCGGGCGACCTGTTGATCGTGAAGCCGTGGGATTTCCAGGACGAGAAGTGCGACATCCTGTACCGCTACACGCGCACCCAGTCGGTGAACCTGGCCAAGCGGAACCTGATCCCTGAGAACATCAACATCTTCTGACCGGCCGCACGCCCACCGGTTTTATCAGGCAGGCGCCGCGTTGTACGAACGTGGCTCGACGGCAAGGGGAAGACGCCGTATACAAGGCGATTGACCGCCTCGAATCCGAGTTCAAACAGCGGGTCGGCAAGGATTTCAAGGTCTGGGGCGGCGTCTTCGACCGGCCCACCGTGATGACGTTGCACAGGCTGCTGCGCAACGGCCTGATCGGGACGCTCGACTATCCGGTCTCGACGGGCAAGGAAGCCGACGTGTTCAAGGCGACGGACGACGAGGGGCTGGACATTGCGGTCAAGGTCTACCGGTTCGGGAGCCCTTCGTTCCAACACCTGCTCCAGTACGTCGAGGGCGACCCGCGCTTCCGGAGCGTGCCCAAAGACAACCGGGCGCTCGTCGTCGCGTGGGCGAAGAAGGAGTACAGCAACCTGGAACGGTTCCGCGAGGCCGGCGTCGACGTGCCCATCGTGTACGCGTGGTCGGACAACGTGATCACCATGGAGTACCTGGC
>CAZXJU010000074.1:0-8588 GCA_964641035.1 uncultured Halobacteriales archaeon
GTCGACAGGTCGCCGCGGTACTCCTCGAGCTCCATCGTCGATTTCGCCTCGATGGCCCATTGCAGTTCGCGCGGCGTGTCGCTTTCCTCGAGCCCGCCGAACCGTTCGATGAGGTCGGAAAGGTCCGCCTCGTCGAAGGTGCGCGTGACGGAGCCTTGGGCGAAGACCGGCAACGCCGACTCGGCGTCAATCCAGTAGGTGAACCGGCTGATCTCGAAGTCCGACTGGGTCTGCCCTGGCGGCCGGACCACGAACGTCGTCGTCTGGCCCACGCGGAACGCGTCGAAGGTGCCGGCGGCGACGCTGCGGTCCTCCCGGTCGACGACCTGCACGACGACCTCGTACCGCAAGTAGAAGTCGTCCTCGTCGATGAGGACTTCGTAACGGTACTCGTCGCCGACGTCGATGCGGGCGTTCCACAACCGGTCCAGGAACGAGGCCAACGCCTCCTCGACGTCTGCGGGGTCCCATTCGATGGTCTCCGAGTCGGAGTACGACTCGTCGATCAGCGGGTTCTCGAGCTCCTCCGGCCGGTAGTTCTCCGACTTCGGATGGTCCTCGTCCCACACGACGACGTCGCCCTCGGCGAACACGCGGCCTTCGACGGACACGTTCTCGAGGTTGCGTTCCGTGTCGAAGCGCAGCGCGGCGGCGTGCTCCATCTCGGCGTCCACGTCGATGCGTCCGCCGGCGTTCACCTGGCGGCCGTCCTCCGTGTAGACCACGTCGGCCTCCGCGTCGAAACCGCCGGTGCCGTCGAACGAGAAGTCCAGGCGGGGACCAGTGGAAAGCAGCGTCGTGGCGGCCTCGAACGTGCCGTCGAGGCGTGCGTCCCACGAGGCGGACGCCGAATCGATCGAGAAGCCTTCCTCCGGTTCGAAGTCCGTCACGCTGAACTCCATCCCGCTCGACGCGTGCGCCGCGTAGCGGGCGACGCCGGCCTCGGACGCCGTCACCGGCATGGGATACCCGCCGGCCTTGAACCACGAGTGGTCGAGTGGCTCGCGCGCGTGGACGACGCCGGCGGCGTCGCGGATGACCAGGCCACTGGTGAGGTTCACGTTGGGAATCACGACGAGGTCGCCCTCACGCAACGTCGCCTTGGTGGCGAAGTCGGACAGCGGCCGGCTGCGGTCCACGCCGTCCTCGTCCAAGTACTCGGCCGTCAGCCCGGCTGCGGCCGCGTCGAGGCCCTCGTGGCGGTACTCGAACAATACGTCGAGCACGTCGTTCAATTCGTCCGTGTCCTCCGCGCTACTGTCGAACGAGAACGTCGCCTTCTTCACGATGGCGGCCGGGTCGGCGGCGCCATCGCCGAGGAAGTCCGGGATCACGCACCCGGCGAACGCGGTGGTCACGAACAGGATGGTCAGGCCGACAGGTATGGTGCGCACTCGGAGAACCCCCACAAGAGGGGTCAGTATGTCCGGGCTGGGGTCTTAAGCGTTGCCGACTGGGCCGTGAAAGCGCCGTCATGCCCTTATCTGGGCGGTCGGTTGCGCCGGCGATGCCGTCCGAGACGCCCTACCGGATTCGGCGCGCCACGAAGGAGGATGCGGACGCCTTCCTCCGCCTGGTCCAGGAGCTGGCGGATTTCGAGCGGCTGGAGCCACCCGACGCGACGGCAGGCCAACGGCTGGTCGAGGCGGCGTTTGGCGACGAGCCGCGGATCGAGGTCCACCTGGCCGAGGCGGACGCGGCCGACGGCGTGGTCGGCTACGCGATCGTCCTCGAGACGTTCTCGAGTTTCCTGGCCCGCCCGACGCTCTACCTGGAGGACATCTACCTCCGGCCGGAGCATCGGGGCACCGGCCTGGGCGACGCGTTCCTCCGGTACCTGGCCCGACGGGCGCTGGACGCGGACTGCGGCCGCATCGAAGGAATCGTCCTTGGTTGGAATGAACGGGCGCGCGCGTTCTACAAGCGCCATGGCGTCCAAGAGATGGACGACTGGGTCTTCTTCCGCTTCGACCAGCAGGCGCTTCAGTCGCTTGTTTCGGAGCGCCCATCCTAGGACAAGCGTCGGAGGCGCACGCAAAACGCCTTATCTGCCGTGACAGATGCCCGCACGGTGATGTGAGTGCGCGCGACCGTCGGCGTTGTAGTAATGGGATTCTTGGCCATGTCGTTGTCAGGATGCATCGGGGGCGACCCCGGGAGCGAGGAAACCGAGACGGCGCCGCTGGGGGCACCGGCGTCGTTCGACGAGCAGACCGGCGGCATCGAGGGTGTCGTGCTGGACACGGAGGGCCTGCCGCTTCCGGACGCCATCGTGGCGGTCCCCGACCTGGCGTTGCAGACCCTAACGAACGAGGCGGGCCGATTCTCCTTCAGCAACGTGGAGCCCGGCACGTTCACGCTCTTCGTCCAGAAACTGGGCTACGAGTCGCAAGGCGAACAGGTCCAGGTGGTCGCCGGTCAGGCGACGCAGATCGAGCTGGCGCTCGTCGCCTTGGCCGTCAAGGACCCGTACACCACTCAGGTGATCCAGTCGGGTCTGTTCGGGTGCGGCGCGTCGTGGCGGCCGGCGGTCGTGTACAGCGGAGTCGCCGCCTGTGGCGTCCTGAGCCTGGTCCTCAACCTGACCCAGTATGACCAATTCCTGCTGGAATGGGAGATCCGCGACGACATCGTCGGATGGAACGGCAGCGCGTTCGAGATGCACTGGGAAAGCAACCAGATCGCCGGCAAGGGCCTTTGGATGCTTTGGGAGGTGTGCGCCAACGACCAGGAAACGCGGTTCGCGTCCGTCAACGGCCAGAGTCCGTTGCGGGCTCATGTCAACAGCAGCGTCGTCCATGGCGTCATCCACAACGGGACGTACAACGACGATGCGTGTGGCGCCGCGGACGACGCGTGCAACGACGACGAGTGCGCCTTCATCAGCCGCGTCTTCAGCATGCCGCAGACGCTCGGCGAATCCTATCCCGCCGACGTCGGCGTGACCTTCCAGCAACGCTTCGAGCAGATCCACACGGCGTTCTTCTACGAGCCCGGGCCCGACGACTTTACGGCAATCCCGGACGCGTGACGACGGCTACGATGCCTCGGCCGTCGATCCGGCTGAGCCCGTCCCGAAGAACCCGGCGGCGATTCCCCACCCACCGATCAACAGGTGCAAGAGGTTCTCGCCAAGCTCCAGGTGCAGGATGAACAGGTCCGCGAACAGGAAGCCGAACAGGCCGAGCGCCGCGTAGACGATGCCGAAGACCTGGGCGTACGTCCGCGCCATGCGAGAATAGACGGTGTAGCCGACGGTGAGGGCGATCGCCGCCAGGAGCACGTGGACCAGGTTATGCCCCCAGTCGAAACCGAGGAAGCTGCTTTCGGCGGCTTCTTCCCCGTCGCACGTCACGGCTCCGTCGCAGAAGAACCCGAAGTGGCCTTCGGCACCGACGAGACTCAGGATGATCCCGAGCACGGCGATTGCGGCAAGGGCGATTCCGACGACTCGGGCGTGAAACTTCGGGTCTAGGATCTGGTTCACCATTTGTACCACCACGCCCGCCTCGGGCGCAAGAAGGGCAAGGGACCACCGGACATAAACGTCGCACCCACGTCCATTGTTCCCCCGAACCACGCCCTCTACAAGCGTCGCCGAAGGCCAGATTCATGCCTCGACAACCGAAATCGCCCGGTACGGTGCACAATCGTGCATTGGGCCGTGTGGCCCGTTCCCCGACACCGGAAGTCCAATCCGGGACTCAATGGTCGTGCGGGTCGTACGCCTCGTGCTCGTGCGCCGGCGGCTCGCGCTCGTACACGGCTGTGTACTTCTGGCCGCCGCCCGTGTTGAGCAGGAGTACCGTCTCCTTGGAATCGATCCACCCTTCCTGCCGCAGCTCGCGCAACGCGGCCACGGTCGCCGCGCCCTCCGGCGCCGCCCAGACGCCCTCCCTGGACGCCAGGTCCCACCCGGCGCGCAGGATCGCCTCGTCCTCCACGGCGAGCGCCGTGCCATCCGAGGCACGCAACACCTCCAGGATCTCCCGGTCGGCGTAGGGTTTGGGCACGCGGAGCCCCGAAGCCAACGTCCTGGGGTCCTTCCACGCGGCGACCTCGTCCGCGCCCGCAGCCAACGCCTTGACGATGGGCGCGCACCCCTCGGCCTGCACGGCCACCATCCGCGGCCGCCGCGCGGCCAAGAGGCCCAGCTCGGCCAACTCGTCGAACGCCTTCCAGATGCCCACCAAGCCGGTGCCGCCGCCGGTCGGGTAGATGATGACGTCCGGCAGGTTCCAGTTGAGGGCCTCCGCGATCTCGAAGCCCATCGTCTTCTTGCCCTCCAACCGGTACGGCTCCTTGAACGTCGAGACGTCGAAGTAGCCTTCCTCAGCCACCTTCTGGGCCACGACCTTCGCCGCGTCCGCGATCGAGCCGGGCACGCGCCGCAGCTGCCTGCGCGTCACGTGCACTTCGATCCGGGCCGCCACCGGCGTGTCCTCCGGGCAGCAGACGAAGGCGTCGCACCCGGCGGCCGCCGCGTACGCCGCGAGCGCGCCGCCTGCGTTGCCGGCGGTCGGGATCGCGAACTTGTCGGCGCCCAACTCGTGGTTGCGGCTGACGCACGCGCTCAGCCCGCGGGCCTTGAACGTCGTGGTCGGGTTGCGTGATTCGTCCTTGAGAAGCAGGCTCTTGAGGCCCAGGTCGTCGCCCAGGCGGGCCATGTGCAGCGTCGGCGTCGACCCTTCACCAAGGGTGACGATGTGCCGCTCGTCGCGCACCGGCAACAGTTCCGAGTACCGCCACATCGACGGCGGCCGCGACGCGAACGCGTCGGCCCCGAGGAACTCCTTGCCTTTCTCCAGGTCGTATCGCGCGAAGAACGGACCGTGGCACTTCGGGCAGACGGTCGTCAAGGCGTCGGGCTCTTGGCTGTGGCCGCAGCGGGCGCACTCCAACCGGTCCAACAGCGACGGCACGGCGGCTACTTCCCCTTGTAGTCCGGCGCACGCTTCTCGAGGAACGCGTTCATGCCTTCCTTCTGGTCGTCGGTGCTGAAGCAGACGCCGAAGGCGTCGGCTTCCATCTGCTGCGCCGCGTCCAGGTCGACCTCGACGCCGCGGTTGATCAGTTCCTTGCTCAACCGGACCGCCACCGGCGCGTTCTTCGCGATCGCGCCCAACAACGTCCGGCACTCGGCGATGAGGTCCCCATCGGGCACCGCCTTGACGGCCAGTCCAATGCGGACCGCCTCGTCGGCCTTGATCTGCCGTCCGGTCAAGACCAGCTCCTTGGCCCGCGCCTTGCCGACCAGCCGCGGAAGCCGTTGGGTCCCGGCGAAGCCGGGCGTCACGCCGATCTTCACCTCCGGCTGACCGAACCGCGCCGATTCGGCGGCCACGATCATGTCGCACGCCATCGCCAGTTCGCATCCGCCGCCGAGCGCGAACCCGTTGACCGCGGCGATCCACACCTTCGAAGACCTCTCGATGCGGTTCAACAGCGCTTGGCCGCGGTGCGCCATGTCGGCGCCCTCGACGGGGCCGTATTTGACCATCTCGGAGATGTCGGCGCCGGCGACGAACGCCTTCTCGCCGGTCCCGGTGAGGATCACGCCGCCGACGGCGTCATCCTTCTCCACGCGCTCGACCGCCGTGTCCAGGGCCTTCAAGACGTCCCGGTTGAGTGCGTTCAGCGCTTTGGGGCGGTTGATGCGTACAATCGCGACGCCGCCTTCCACGTCGACGGTGACGAGATCGGCGGGCTTCTGGACGGTTTGACCTTCGGCCATGATGAGAACCGGTCGCTCGGATTCCCGCCGTTCGTTTAAAGGGTTGTGGGGAGGACGGACTCTGCGGCGCAAAGAATCGAGGGCGGCAAGGACCCCGACGCCATCCTGCCATCCGACCCCCGATGAACCGAACCCGGCAAATCTGGCTATGGCTGCTTGCGACCACCGCCCTGCTCCTGACCGGCTGCAGCGGCGCCCCGTCGGCCGCCACCGACGCCGGCGAACATCAATCCCCCGTCGGCGCGGCCGTGGACGCCGACGGCGTCATCGCGTCGCCGCCGGAATGGCGCACCGGCGACTGGTGGCGCGTCGGCACGACCCTCGACATGGGCGACGGTTTCCTCCAATCCGGCGCCGGCCGGCTCGTCGTCGCCGAGGCCACCGCCGGAGGATACGTCCTTGCGAGCGAAGACCGCGAGTTGGCGATCCTCGACACGTACTTCGCGATGCTACCCGTGGGGCCCGTCAACGCCGAGCTGGCCATCACGGTGGCGGACGACTCCGTCGACTTGTACGAGTGGCCGATGCAGGCAAACGCGTCGTGGACGACCCGGTTCTACGTTCCGGTGACCGACGAGGACACACTGGTCTCGACCGATGCGACGCTGCGCGTCGAACCTTTCGACGACGAAGGCGCCGGCCGGCTCCGCGTCCAAGGGACGACCGCGCATGGTGAATCCGTGGACTACGATTTCGACGCCGCCACCGGCTGGCTGACGTATTTCCGCCTTGTAAACACGACGACCGGACGGATCCTCTTGTCCCTCGACGTCGAAGAGCAAGGCACCGGATACCAAGGGCGGGCGCACGTGATGCGCGCCGAACCGGTCTACGAACGAGTCGCGGTCCTGCCGCCCTGCTCACAGGACGGGCAATGCGACGCGGACTACGCGGCGGTGCCGCCGACCGAGACGTTCTTGGTCGACACGGACACCTACGACTTCGTCGAAGAGATCCATTTCCTGTTCACCTTCCCCTTGGTCGGCGCCGGCGGCGGCCAAGTCAGCGACCACGTGACGCGACCCGGAGGACCGGCCGACCCCGTGCACCATACGGGCGGTGGGTCCACGTTCGAGTACACCTTCGCGCGCCGCACGGTACAGGACGGCTTCGAAGGGACGTGGGCCGTGACGTCCACGGTCGCCGGCACCGGCGGCCTCTATGTCGGCGTATTCGGCTTCCACGACCACCTGTATCAGGTGACGCCGTCGCCCTGAGGTCGGCGGCAAACCCTATCAATCCACACATGGTCGGAAAGCCCATGCCCAGTGCGCAAGCGGCGGCCCACCGTCTCGACGATCCCCGTCTGAGCCAACGTGTGAACCTGTTTCCCGAGTCCGTAATCCGCGACATGACGCGTCTGGCGTTGAAACACGACGCGGTGAACCTCGCGCAAGGATTCCCGGATTGGGACCCGCCTGAAGACGTCGTCAAGGCGGCCCAACAAGCGATGCAGGACGGGCACAACCAATACGCCGTCACGTGGGGCGCACCGGAACTCCGGGCGGCCATCGAGACGTACGCCACCGACCGGTGGGCGATCCCGACGGCCGCCGCCGACGCGAACGTGACCGTCACGTGCGGCGCCACCGAAGCGATGATGTGCGCCATGCTCAGCCTCATCGACCCTGGCGACGAGGTCGTCCTCTTCGAACCGTTCTACGAGAACTACGGACCCGACGCGGCCCTCTCCGGCGCCCAGCTGCGGCACGTGCCGTTCTACCCGGAGGAAGGCTACACGTTCGACGAGGAGGAGCTGAAAGCCGCCTTCACGGACAAGACCAAGGCCGTGATCCTCAACACGCCGAACAATCCGTGCGGCCGCGTGTTGACGCGCGACGAGTTGCGGATGGTCGCCGACCTCTGCGTCGACCATGACGCCGTCGCCGTCACCGACGAGATCTACGACTTCCTGACCTACGACGGCCGAGAACACGTGCCGATGGCCACCCTCGACGGCATGGCCGACCGGACGATCACGATCCAAGGCGCCAGCAAGGTCTACTCGATGACCGGGTGGCGCGTCGCGTGGACCCTCGCCTCCGAAGGCCTCACCCAAGGATTGCGACGCGTCCACGACTTCCTCACCGTCGGCGCGGCCCACCCCCTGCAGATCGGGGTCGCGCACGCGCTCGGGCTGCCCAAGGACTACTACGACACCGTCCGCGCGCTCTACACGACGAGCCGGGAGACGCTGCACACCATCCTCACCGACGCCGGCTTCCGGGCCGACCAGCCCGAAGGCGCCTACTACATCCTGGCCGACTTCTCCGACTTCGACGCACCGGCCGAGGCCAAGGAAGACGACACCGCGTTCGCCGAATGGCTCGTGCGCGACGTCGGCGTGGCGGCCGTACCCGGCTCCAGCTTCTACCATGACAAGGAACTCGGACGCCACCTCGTCCGGTTCCATTTCGCCAAAAGCCGCGATGCCCTGCAGGCCGCCGGGCAAAAGTTTGAATCGCTGGAGCGCTGACCAGGAGGTCACGATGCGGGCTCTGGTTCTCGGCGGAGGTGGCATGCGCGGCGCCTACGGCAGCGGCGTCGTCGCCGCCCTGGCCGACGCCGGCCAACGGTTCGACGCCGTCTACGGCACCAGCGTCGGCGGGGCCATGGGCGCCTGGTTCGCCGCAGACCAGACGAACGACGGCATGCGGACATGGGACGCCGTCCGCGACCCCGACGTGATGAACTACACCCGATGGCTCACCGGCCGCGGTCCGCTGATCGACCTCGAACTCCTCTACGGCCAGTTGTACCCGCAACGCTACGACATGGACCCCGACCGGATCCGTTCGTGCGGATTCCCCGTCTACGTCACGGCCACGGACGCACACACCGGCGAGCTCGCCCT
>CAZXJU010000075.1:0-8556 GCA_964641035.1 uncultured Halobacteriales archaeon
GGCCGAAGCCGCGCACGTCGACGTTGACGGCGGCGTAGCCGCGCTTGGCCCAGTCGTGGGTGAAGTAGGACCACATGGCGGGCGTGCCGCCGGCCTCGCTGATGCGTCCGGTCTGCCCGTTGTACGGGCTGGAGGCGATGACGGTCGGCCAGGGGCCTTCGCCTTCGGGAATCGTCACTTCGACCCATAGGTCGGTGCCGTCGAAGCTGGGGACGTACTGGCCGGTGGTCTCCTCCAGGTCGAACGTCGGCATGCTGAGCTGGCTCAGGTCCAGGAGCGCGGCGCTTCCGTCCAGTGGTTTGGCGGAGAAGGTGACGGTGACCTTGCCCGTCAGGCCCTCGGGCCCACTGGCGCTGATCGTCCAGTTCGTCCCTGGCGGGTCGACGAGGGAGGTCCCCGTGCACGTGTGGGAGCCGCTGATTCCGACGTTCCACGCATCCAGGGCGTCCGGGTTGCACCGGCGGCGGCCGGTGTCGGCGGCTGCCATGTAGGATCGGACGGTGACGTCCTGGGACACCTCGGTCGTCATCGTTACCAACGTGGTGCCTTTGGGGATTCGTACCTCTTCGCTGAACGGGAAGGCCACGTCGAACCATCGGAGGACGGCTTCCGCCGCGTTGAGGGTGACGTTGGCACCTCTCGGGACGTCCGCATCCTCGATTCGGAGAATGTCATCATCCGTGGCTTGCGCCGGGCCGTCGTCCGACAAGCATCCGGCGAACCCCGCAGTCGCAAAAAGGACCGCCACCAGGAAGGCGCGCATAGGAACCGGGTTCGGGTACCGCCTCTTATCGTTTGCGGTGGTCGGGCCGCGGTCGCCTACTCGTTCTCGATGCGCGGCGCCAGCAGGTACCGGACGTGGCCGTTGCCGTCGGCGAAGTCGAACTCCATGCGCACCGGGTAGTCGGAGCCGAGGTTCAGGCTGACCTCGCCGCCGCCGTTGCAGGCCTTGACCATGTTCGCGAAGTAATCGAGGCTGAACAGGCTCTTGGTCCGCTCGGACGCCTTGAGGTCGACGAGCTGGTTCTTGGTGAGCTTCATGTTCACGGTGTCCGAGTCGCCCTCGGCGATGAGTTCGAACCCGCCGTCGTCGGCCACCAGCGCCACGTGGTCGCTGACGGCCTCGGACGCCTTGATGCCTTGGCCGAGTTCGGCCGCCGTGATCTTCACCTGGTTCGGCAGGTTCAGGTTCGGTACCTTCGGGTCCGCCATCCCGGCCGTGTCGATCAGGCTCATGCGGCGCACCAGGTTCCCGACGCTGACGACCAACCGGTTCTCGTTCTCCTTGAAGTCGATGCTGATGACGTCGTCGGTGCCGGCCAGCTTGAGGATGTCCTTGAGCTTGTCCAGGTCGACACCCAGGTCGATCTCACTGGCCTTGTACTCCTGGAACGCCTTGGCGCCCAGGGACAGGTCGACCATCGCGACGTGCGCCGGGTCGACCGCGCGCAGCGTCCACCCGTCGCTGGTGACGTGGATCTTCACTTCGTCGACCAGCGTCGCCGTGGCGTCGATGATGCTCTTCAATACGCCGGCCTTGACCTTCGCTTTCAACATGGCATCCCCGGTCCGTGCCGCTTGCGACGAGCCCGTCCGCGTTCTTAAAGCATCGGGGGTGATTTCGCGTGGAAAAACCAGAGTAGCCTTCCCCGATTACGGCCGTCGCGTGGCGCCAGACGACGGTCTCCCGCGAAGCGCGCTCAGAATCGCACGAAGGCGACGGTTCCCAAGACAATCAGGAAAGCCAGACCGGCCAGCATGACCAGCCGCATCACGATGAGCGGCTTGTCGTCGACAAACGGCCAGACGTTTCCCATCGACATTCATTTACCTCGAATCGCTTTAATCCTTTCGGCGAAACCAGCCAAAGCCAAGATGACGACGTAAGCCACCATCCACAATAGGAACAAGTCGGGGCGACCGTCCAACATGCCCGCAACCGCCTGGAATAGTGACTCGGCGGCCGCAGCAATGGCGACGACCCAGACCAGATGTTTCTGGCCGATTTGCATCAACGGCGGCTCCGCTTCGTCCATGCGCGCCGGACTTGGATGGCCCGACCAATAGCTTCGCTGGTAATCGCGTTTGCAGCTCGATTGCGGGGTCCGGCGGCCCCTAATACTCGCGCCACCGGTGCTTGCACTTGGCGCACGTGAGGATCCGCGTCTCCGGTTCGTCGGACGCGCGTGTCTGCCGCAGGATCCAGTGCGCCTTCATGTTGCTGCACTTGGGACACTCAACCGTCATCGTCGGCTCGGTGGAGACGTCGTCGCCTTCCAGGATGACCGTGTCCTTGGCCGTCATCTCGGTCGTGATCGGTTTCGAATCGACAGAATCCGGCTCATGGCCGCACTTGTTGCATTTGAGGCCACCGCCCTTCTTCGGGAAGAGCATCGCTTTGCATTCGGTACAGAACGGCACGATTGCAGGTCAGAATCATCGGCTTGAAAAACGTTCGGGCGTCACGACGACGCCTTGGCCAACGCATCCTGCAGGATCCGCGCATGGTCGAACGCCAATTCCGGAAGCGCCGCGACCTCATGGTACTCGGCGGCGGCCGCATCGTCGCCGCCCGACGGTTCCTCCGGCCCCGCCGCCACGAGATACGTCACGCTCACGGTGGAACCACGCGGGTCGCGGCCGGGATCCGAATAGACGCCGACCAGTCCACGCACCGAGCCGGAGACGCCCGTCTCTTCTCGCAGTTCACGCAGCACCGCGGCCTCCGTCGTCTCGCCCGGCTCGACGAACCCGCCCGGCAACGCCCACGCGTGCGAGTACGGCGGCCGGGCCCGCCGGATCAACAGGACCTTGCCGTCGCGCAGGGCGACCGCGTCGACCGTGAGGCGAGGCGTCTTTGGCTTGGCGCGCGCCTCGGCGATCCGCCCGACAAGGACGCCCATCGCCGTCGCCGTCTCAAGGCTCACCTCCGAACCCGTCAATTCGAGATGGTACTCCGCCGCTTCGTGGACTTTCTCGGGCACGCCTCGCGGACCGAGCCCGACGAGCACGAGGATCCCCTCCTCGCGCGACCGCTCGACCAGGGCATGCACGTCGATCTTTTTCTTCGGATCCGGCCGGCGGGTCGCCAGCACCGGTGTGCCCAACTGCGGCGGGAAGCCCTTGTCCGGAAACGGGAAGACATGCAGGCGCCCCGCCTCGGCCAGCCGCATCAAGTGGCCTCCCCCTTGCCCGATGCTCGTGCCTTGCGTGAGCACGCGTGCCACGTTGGCCGGCGTGCGCGGGTCGGGGCGTTCGCCCTCGTTCGTCTCGAACGCGTGGAATGGGAACCCGAAGAACGCCAAGTGCAGGTCGAACGCGTCGCACAACGGGCCGGCACGCGCCGCCGCGCGCCGCATCGCCTCGTGGAACTTCTTCGGGTCGTACGAATTGTAGAGGCCGAACGTGATCGGGCGCGCCACGCAGCCGCCAACGGACGCCGACCCTTCTATCTTTGTCTCCAAACCCTCAAGAACGCGGCCACGGATTCGACGCGAACCATGGCCGCCACCCTTGACGATACCCAGACGATTGGTAAGCACGACCCCGGCGGAATGCTCGACGCCGTCGCCCAGTTCCCCCAATGGTGGGCCGAATCGTACGCCGCCGGCAAGGAGACCGCCATCGACGTGCCGGAGTCGCCGTCGATGTTGGTGGTCGCCGGGATGGGCGGCAGCGGCATCACCGGCGACGTGGTACGCGTGGCCGCCGAACCCAACGCCCCGTTCCCCGTGCTCGTCGTGAAGGACTACGACATGCCGGCGTGCGTCGCCGAGGACGCCCTGGTCATGGCCGTAAGCTACTCCGGCGAGACCGAGGAGACGTTGACCGCCGTGTCGCAGGCCGCCGACCGGGACGCCGCCGTCGTGGCGGTCACCAGCGGCGGGACGCTCGGCCGGGCCGCCGAGAAGCACGGCTGGCCGCACGTCGAAGTGCCAGCGGGCCTGCAGCCGCGCGCCGCGCTTCCCCACTTGGCCGGTCGGACGCTGGGGGCCCTGGCCGGCGCGGGTACGCTGCGGATCCCCGACCCCGAGACGGGCGGGCTTGGCGTTCGACGCGCCGAATGGAACGGCGACGTCTCCTTCGAAGAGAACCCGGCCAAGGCCTGGGCCGAGACCGTCCACCAGGCGCGACCCGTCGCCTACGGGTGGGGCCCGCAGGCCGTCGCGGCGATCCGGTTCAAATGTCAACTCAACGAGAACTCCAAGATGTTCGCGCGGCACGAGACGCTGCCGGAATCCAACCACAACGACCTGGTGCCGTGGGGCCTGCGACAGAACGCCGACGGCGTACTCTTGGCCGCCTTCCGATCGCCCGCGGAACCGTCCGCGGTGCAGACGCGGTTCGCCCACCTGGAGGCCGCCGCCACCGAGATCGGCGCCGAGACCCTCGGGTTCACGCCGGAGGCGGCCGACCCCGTCGGCGGGTTGCTGGAATCGATCCTATTCGGCGACTTCGTCAGCGTCTATGCAGCGGTGCTCCGCGGCGTCGACCCGACGCCGGTGGCCGCGATCGCCGGCCTCAAGAACCGGTTGGCCGCCGAAGGCAGCGCCAAGGCGGCCGCGGCGCGTCTCGGCCTGTAGGCATCACGCCTTCCCAGTGCTCTCACCGGTCTCGACGCCGCCCGCGATCAAATGCGCCAGCCGCACGCATTCCGGATTCGCACCCCGCACCGTGGCCTTCTCGAGGGCATCCCGCGCGGCCGCCGCGTCCAGGCCGCGTGCCGACACCCAGACGCGGTGACGGCCGTTGGAGACGGGTTCCGGCCGCATCGTCTGGATCCGTTCCCACCGGTCTTCCCAGTCGTCGAAGTGTTTGGCGAGCGCGTCGCGCATGGCCGCCGGGTCCGGCTCGGTGCGCGAGACGGCGACGACGGGTACGCCGGTCGCCTCATGCAGCGCGTCCAGGTCGACGATGTTGAAGCCGCCGACGGCAACGCCGTTGAGGAACACGCACCGCAAGGTCGGCGCGAACCGACTGCCGACGGCCATCGCGGCGATACGCCGGGTCGCGTCATCACCGTCGATGTCGCACCGGGTGCTGAGAACGCCTTCCACGTAGTCGGCGCCACGCGTGACGACGCCGACCAAACGGACCGCATCCTGGTCGAACCGAAACGGGGCGTCATCGACGCCGAGGAAGCGTGCCTGCGCCTTCATCGCCGGCTGGCGAAGCCGCCGGCGCGGTGATAAGCCGACCGCCTCACCGCATCAACGGCAGTTCGCCGGTGATCGCGTCGACCACCGTGTCCTTGCCGGGCCCCACGCCCAACGCGGTCACCGTGCCCGGTTCGACTTCGGTTTGCCCGGCGTCCGTCACGAGGCTGGTGACGACGTTCCAGTCGTCGGCCTGGACCTTCAACTCGTGAAGGTGCCGCAGGTCGTCGGCGGCGACGACCACCTTCTTCTGGCCCTCCCGGTGCCATTTCGAGAACGAATCCGCGTCCGTCTCCTTGGCCCGCAGGGCGCAATCGACGGCCGCGTGAGCCACCTGCGCCGCGAGCTTGCCGGGGCTGAGCTTCAGGTCCTTGCGGACCACGACGACGAGTTTGTATCCGGGGTCCGAGGCGCGTCGCATGCTGAAGGCTCCCAGGCCTCAATCCTCGCGAAGGTCCTCGGGCGGGATCTCTTCGTCGTCGTAGTCGATGACCTTGGTCGACCGTTCGCGCCACGCCTCGCCGGCTTCCTTGGCCGCGTCCCAGTCGACGTCGTCCTTGACGAGGACGCCTTGGGGGCTCTTCTCGAAATGCTCCACGGGCGCCTCATAGAAGGTCTGCCCGTCCTTGATGATCAGGCTGCCTGCCTCCACGGCAACCGTCTCGCCGTAGCGTTTTCCTTCCGCGTCCTCGACGAATTTCAGCAGGAGATCCTCGCCGGGCCGTTTCTCGTCCTCTTCAGGCGGTCGTCCGCCTCCGGCGTCGGCCGGCGTCTGCTCGCGCCGGGCGCGGACGCTGAGACTGATCAAGTACCCGACGACGACGAGGGCCAGCAGCAGGTAGAACAGGAGAACCGGGTCGTTGTGAAACGCCATCCCAAACCGGTCCGCTCCATCTCCGGGCCGCATTAAAACGTTGTCCAATCCCGCCGGCGCACCCCAGAGTCTAGATATACGTCCGCCCTCTTGGAACGCCGTCGTGACATCGAAGCAGGCAACGCTCCAGTACGACGCCGTCGTCGTCGGCGCGGGCCCGGCCGGCTCGAACACGTCGCGGCTTCTGGCCGAGCGCGGCCACCGGGTCCTCACGCTCGAAGAGGACCCCGTGGTCGGCCAGCCGATGCAGTGCGCCGGCCTCGTCACCCGGAAGCTGTTCGAACACGTGCCGGTCCGGATCGAGGACGTCGAGGTCAACTGGGTGCGCGGTGCGGACGTGTACGCGCCCGACGGGCGCGTGGTCCGCATCGACGCGGGCGAGGAGCACGCGGTCGTCATGAACCGGGAAGGCCTGGACCGCCGCCTGGCCGACGCCGCGGTCGCCGCCGGCACCGACCTTTGGACCGAGGCGCGGTACGTCGGTGCCCGGTACGACAACGGTGGCGTCGTCGTCGACGTGGAACGACGCACCGAATCGGGCACCATCGAACCGCTGGAAGTGCGCGCGCCGCTGCTGGTGGGCGCCGACGGCGTCCAAAGCAACGTCGGACGGGATTTCGGCATCGCACGACCACGCGAGTTCCTAGGCGCCTTCGAAGCGGAGATCGGCGGGCTTCACCTGGAAGAGACCCAGATCATCCCCTTGTTCACCGACCAGGACCTGGCGCCCGCCTTCTTCTCCTGGATCATCCCGATCGACAAGCAGGTGGGCCGCGGCGGGCTGTGCATGCGGCCACGGCGGACGTCGGCGCGCGCCAAGTTCGACGCGTTCCTCGACCATCCGCAGGTGCGGCCGTACGTCGTGGCCCCGAAGATTCTGAAGCCCATCGTCGGCACGGTCCCCCTGGGGATGCCACGCCGGTTCACGACGGATCGGGTCATGCTTGTCGGGGACGCGTGCGCGATGCCCAAGCCCACTTCCGGTGGCGGCATCTGGACGGGGCTCGTGGCAAGCACGTACGCCGCCGCGGCCGCCGACCAGGCGCTACGCACGGGTGACACGCGCGACCGGACACTGCGGCGGTACGCCAGCCGTTTCTGGCGGAGCAAGGTCGGCCGCGAGATCCGGATCGGATGGCGGCTGCGCCGCGCGTTCGCCTCGTTGTCCAATGACGATCTGAACGAAATCGTCCGCCTGCTTTCGAACCGGCGTGCCGTTGGCGTGATCGACACGTTCGGGGACATCGACCATCCGAGCCACCTCATGGCGCCGCTGCTGTTGGCCGAGCCGCGGCTTCTGAAGTTCGCGCCGAAAGTCGTCCGCCACGCGTTGGCGGCGTAGCCGGCTTTCAAGAAGAAGGCCGTAAAGGCTTTAACCGGCGGAGCGCGCTGGTCAGCTTATGGGCTTCATGGGCGGAGCGAAGAGCGGGCCGGTCTGGGCGGTCATCCTTCTGGCTGCAAGCGTCGCGGCCTCCGGATGCGTCGGCGGCAGCGGGCCCGGTCAAGTGGAAGGCGTAGGCGAAGGCACCGTCGAGGACGGCTTCGGCGTCTGCGGCATCGTCGTCGACGCCGAGTTCTTCCCGATCGCCGGCGCCACCATCGGCATCGACCCCGGCGAGCACCGCGGCAAGACCGACGCCAACGGCACATGGTGCCTCGGGCCCGTCGACGCGTTCACGACGATCGAGGTCTCGGTGGAGGCCCAAGGCTTCCAACCGATCTCCACGGAACTCCAGATCCAGGACGAGGCTCCCGAGACCCTCGTCGTGACGATGACCGCGGTCCCCGGCAAAGAACCGTACGAGGAGACGATCCCGCACGTCGCGTTCATCGAGTGCGCGTGGGCCTCCAGCTTCCTCGGGACGCTCCCATGCAACCCGGTCGACCGGACGTTGGGCACGCAGACGACCGTCGACAACTCGCAATACTTCTTCGAGATCCCTGCCCCGGGTCTGGCCGCGATGCTGTTCGAGGCCAAATGGGACCCGCAGGCGTTGGGCCAGGACATGCGGTTCATCCTGCTGATCCCGGACATCGTCGAGAGCAACTACGCGACCGGCGACCCGATGCTTGACGGGCGCGGCGGAAGCCCGTACGCCACGTGGCTTTACCCAGGCGAAGACGGTGAGCGCGCGTCGCAGGAGTTCATCGGCAACGAGTCGACGCCGTACCAGATGCTCTACCGGCCCTGGGTCACCAACAGCACCCTCGGCGTCTTCGCCGTCTACATCAACCACCGCGTGGAGAGCTACTACACGTTCTTCTACCACCGCGCCGGCCCCACGGACTTCACGGCGCTTCCGGACGAGTGACGAAGGCTTCGGTGCCGGATTCACTAACCTTATAACGCGTTCGGAAAATCGGCGCGGTGGAGGCGTCCTTGGCAGCCCGCAACGCGAAGCCCGTCGCCGTCCGCACCCAGGGACTCTCGAAACGGTACGGTTCCCTCTGGGCCCTGCGGAACGTCGACCTGGCGATCCAGGAAGGGGAACTGTTCGGCCTGCTGGGTCCGAACGGCGCTGGCAA
>CAZXJU010000076.1:0-8537 GCA_964641035.1 uncultured Halobacteriales archaeon
GTCGACGCGCACCGGCTCCGGCACGAAGAAGAGGCGGTCGGCCGTCGGCTCCACGACCTTCCGGTTCTCGGCCTCGAGGTTCTCCATCGACGCCTCCACGTCCTTCTCGCTGAGGCCCATCGCCACCCAGAACGCACGCAACGCCTGCGGCTGGAAGCCCCGACGCCGATACGCCGCCAACGTCGGCGCCCGCACGTCGTCCCACCCCGTGTACCGGCCTTCCCGGACGCCCTGGAGCAGCAGCGATTTGCTGACCTTGCCGGCGCCGAGGATCTGGACGCGTCCCCAATGCATCGTCCGCGGGTACTCCCAACCAAAATAGTCGTAGACGAACTTCTGTTTCCGCTCCGAGTCGATGAGGTCCTTGCCGCGCACCACGTGCGTCATCCCCTGCTCGTGATCCTCGATCGCCGACTCGAAGTCCAACAACGACCAGACGCGGTACGCGTCGCCGACGATCGGATGCGGCTCCTCCACGATGCGGAAGGCGACCCAGTCGCGCAGCGCCGGGTCCGGATGGTCGATCTGGGTGGCCACGCGCAGCACCGCGGCGCCCGGCTCGAACGCGCCGTCCAGCATCCCGTCCCACGCCTCCAAATGCTCGTCCTTGGACCGTTTGCGATGTGCGCACGGCGTCCCCGCGTCCTTGAGCGCCTTGAAGTCCGCTTGCGCGCACTCGCACACGTAGGCACCATCCATCTCGATCAACCGGCGCGCGTGCCCGTAGTAGACGTCGAGGCGTTCCGACGCCTTGAACTCCTTGTCGGGGGCACCACCGAGCCATTCGAAGTCCTCCCGAATCGTGTCGTACGCCTCCGGGATCGGCGGCTTGACGGCGGGATCCGTGTCGTCGTAGCGGAGCATCATCGTGATCGGCTTGCCCAACTCCTTGTAGAGCCGCTGGTACTCCGCGTGCACCACCATCCCGCGGCTGTGCCCCAAAGTAGCCGGCCCGTTCGGGTTCGGGGCGAACCGCATCACGATCCGGCCGACGTCCTCCCATCCCGGCAGATGCTTGAGGCCCTGCCGCTGCTCCTTCTTCTTTTTCTCAAGAAGAGAGGGGTCGAGCGCTTCGAGCTCGCGCCTCTGCGCCGCTTCATCGAGGGCGTTCACCTCGCCGACCACCTGCTCGATGACGCCCGTCATCTCCTTCGCCTTGGCGCGAAGATCGGCACGTTCCCCGAGGATCTTGCCCAGGATCGCCTTCGGGTTGGCGGAGCCGCCATGCTGTACCGCGTTCTGCAGCGCGTATTTGCGCGCCAGCGTCTCGACGTCGTCGGGCATCGTCGGGCCGCGCAAAGCCGGTGGCGATAATAAATGGACGCCGATGCGACCGTAGATTCCGATATAGCATACGGCACGCCCACCGACACCCTTATCTACACTTACACACCAATCGGTATGTGATGACGGAACCATCCTGGATGCCGGAACCGGACGTCGAGTACAAGCTCGCGTTGCGCCTGCTCAACCAGGACCCGCCGCTCGACCGGCGCATCCTCGAGAAGCTCGTGGGACGTCCCCACCGGTACACGGAACTCAAGCCGCTCCTGAAAGGCCGGAATGACAACGTCTTGACGAAGGCGCTTTCGCGTATGCGCGACGAGGGCTTGATTTCGCAGGGCCTCAACACGCAGACAGGCGAGCGTCGCTACCAGCTGACGGAACTTGGCAAGCTCGTGGTCTTCCGAATCCACGAGATGCTCCCGTACGAAGAAATCATCGCGGCGCACGAGCGAGGCGTTCGCGCTTCGGCATGACCGCGGACCGTCACCCGACATGGTACCGCGTGGTCAGGTTGCATTGGCGAAAAACCACTGGCTTCCTATTGGCCACGCGGGACCCGTGCCTGGAGACCCGCAACAAGGAAATCCACGCGGTGACGGGACGGAATCTCGTGGCACTGGATCTCGACCAACTCGAAGAATGGGAACCTCCCGAATCCTGGATCCTCGGAGTCCTTTTGTGCCCAGGAGATTCAACCGACCAGGTTGCACAATGGGTGCAACGCCGCAGGGCCGACCCGAGCCGGGTCTGGTTCTTCGTGCACCCAGACGCAAAGCAAGAAGCCTTCGCACCCTGGCAGCGGGCGGGGTTGCCGCTGGAACACGTGGACTACGTTGCCGACTGGAAACCATTGCATCCATTCCTCGGCTTGGCGCTTAACGACCAGGTGTACGCCGACTGGCACAAAGCGGACGAGGAATGACCCCGGCCCCTACGTCTCCCGAGTGACCGCGAAGTTCGAGATCTCGCCCAACAACTTGCGGGCGTTCGTCTCCGGAAGCGCGGCCAAACACGCCTTGGCGTGCGACGCGAAGTCCCGCGCCTTCGCCTTCGCCTTCTGCACCGCCTTCGACTTCTTGAAGAACGTAAGGATCTCCTCGACGTCCTCGTCCGACTTCTCCTTGTTCGAGACGAGGTCCATAAACTTCCGACGGTCCATCGGGTCGAGCGCGTCCATCGCGTAGACGACCGGCAACGTCTTCTTACCGTTGAGCACGTCCGTCATGCGCGGTTTGCCGGTCTTCTCCTCGTCGCCCTCGAGGTCGAGGCAATCGTCCCACACCTGGAACGCCAGGCCGATCAAACGGCCCGCCTCGCCGAGCTTCCGCGCCGCCACCGGGTCGCCACCGGCGATAAGCGCCCCATGCTTCATCGCGACCTCGTACAGCGTCGCCGTCTTGCGCTCCACCATGTGGAAATACGTGAGCTCGTCGACGCGTTTGGTCGACTCGAAGTCGATGTCGAGCTGTTGGCCCTCACAGATCTCCTTCGTCAGCTCGCTGAACTCGTCGATGAGTTCCCGGAACAACTCCGGCCGCACGTCAAGCCGCGTCAACGATTCGTACGCGCCCGACAAGAGGACGTCGCCGGCCAGGATCGCCGTGGCCTCACCGAACTTCTTGTGAACCGCCTCGACCCCGCGACGCTGGTCCGCGTGGTCCATGATGTCGTCGTGGATGAGCGTGAACGTGTGCAACATCTCGATGGACGCCGCATACGGCAGCACCCGGCTCGAATCGCCTTGCACCGCTTGCGCCGCCACGATCGCCACCACCGGCCGCAACCGCTTGCCGCCGGCGGAGAACAAGTGCCGGACCGCTTCGTACAGCTTCTCCGGCTTGTCGCCACGCAGGCCTTTCTTCAACTCGTCATCGATTTGCTGGATGTACGGCCCGAGCGCCGCATCCAGGTTCAAAGTAGTACTTCCGCTTGCCATAGCTGGTCCAACGTGGCACATCCGGTCAGGAATAGCGCCGTCTTTAACTCTTCGATGAGAACACCCAACTCTTCGCTCGCCTCGTCCGGGCCTTTCGCCGCCGCCTTGAGCATCACGGATCCGAAGCCCGCCGCGTCGGCACCCACGGCCAACGCGCGTGCCGCGTCCAGTCCATGCCGCAGTCCGCCGGTGGCCACGACCTCCGCGTCGCCCTTGTCGCCGACGGCCTGACGCACCTCGCGGACCGCCTGCGGCGTCGGAATCCCCCAGTCCCAGAACGTGCGACCCATGCGTTCCTGCCTCGTATCGGACGCTTGGCGCGCACGGTACGCCTCGACCGCGCTGAAACTCGTGCCGCCGAGCCCGCCCACGTCGATCGCGTCGACACCGGCGTGCAACAACACCTTCGCGACGGTGCCGCCGATGCCGGCGCCCGTCTCCTTGACCATCACGGGCACCCGGAACCGCTCGCAGATGCGTTCAATCGCATCGACGCTGCCCGAGGCCTGCGTGTCACCCTCAGGCTGCACGCTCTCCTGCAAATAGTTGAGATGGATTGCCAACGCGTGCGCGTCGACCATCTCGACGGCCTCACGCGCCTTCTCGAACGCCTCGTCGGCGCCCCACGCCACCAACTGCGGGACCCCGATGTTCGCGATCCGAAGCGGCACGTCATGGTCGGCGACCACGGAATACGTGTCCGCCAGGGACGGGTCCTCGATCGCCGCACGCTGACTGCCGACACCCATCGCCACACCGTGCGCCGCGGCGGCCTTCGCGAGGTTCTCGTTGATCGATTTCGCCTCGGAGGCGCCCCCCGTCATTCCCGTGATCACGATCGGGGCGTCCAACGATTGGCGCAACAACTGCGTCGACAATTCCACGCTGTCACGGTCGACCTCCGGCAACGCCTTGTGCCGAAGACGCACCGAATCCCACGGGTTCTCCGTCGCCTGCACGTCCTCTTCGAGATTGATCCGGATATGGTCCGCCTTCCGCTGCTGCGTCTGTCCCATGCGCCTCACGCCGCCTCGATCCTCGTGCCGACCACGTCGCGGCCCGCCAACGCGGACTCGACCCGACCCGGCACATCGCCGTTCACGATAACCACGGATGAACCCGTGCGCGCAATCTGCGCCGCGTGCGCCAACTTGCCGCCCATGGCGCCCGTGGCGTCATCGCTCCGCCCGCTGCTGCGGGCGGCGAAACGCTCGGCCTCCACAGCGTCCAGCACGTCCACGACGTCGCCGTCGACCCGCACGCCGTCGACGTCCGTGGCGAACACGACCGACTCCAAGCCTAGGTGGGCCGCCGTGTGCGCCAGGATCTCGTCGCCGGAAAGGATCCGCAACCCGTTCTGCTCATCCAAAAGCACGTCGCCGCCGGTGACCGGGACCAGTCCACGCTCGGCATACGCCGCCAACGCCTCGGCCTCCCAGTAGAGACCGTCTTCGCTGGAGAACGCGCCGGCGCTCGCCGGCACCGCGACGATGGGAAGGTCCGCGTCCCGCAACGACCGGTGGACGTGGACGCGAAGCGGCTCCATCGACGCCTGGATCCGGTCGAACGCCTCAGGCACACGCGCCTGGCGCACGGGCCCCTTCCCGACACCCAACCGCAACGCCTCCGGATGCCCGTAGGCGCCACCGCCGTGAACGACAAGGAGTGGACGGCCTTTCCACGCCGCCGCGACCTCGCCCGCCAAACGCTTCGCGACACGGCCCCGGTACGTCGGCCGGCCGCCGCGCCGCTTGTTCGTCAAGACGCTGCCGCCAAGCTTCACCGCACGCATCGTCTGCGGCCAATCCCCACGCGACGTATTAAGGGTCCGGTCGACCGTCCGCCACGACCGTCACGCCCTTGGGTGAGGCGTGCACCTCGAACGCCTCCGCGCCGGCCTGCTCCAACGCCTTGGCCGCCTCCGCCGGCTCCTCGGTCAAGACCACGATGCTTCCGCCCCCGCCGGCGCCCGTAAGCTTGGCGCCATGCGTCCCCGGCACCTTGCGCGCCACGTCGACCAGCCGCGTCAGCTCGGGCGTCGCGACGCCCAGCGTGTGCAACAGGACATGGTTGCGGTCCATCAGCCGGCCGACCTCCGCCAGGTCGCCGTCACCCAACGCCACCACCGCCTTCTCGACGAGGCCGCCGATCTCGGCCACCACATCGCGTCCGAACGCGTTGCGTTCGACGAACCGACGGACCTTCGCCACCATGCTCGCCGTATTCCCTTTGCGCCCTGTGAACGCCACGACGAGCGGCAGCTTCGGCACGTCCACCCGGTGCGCCACCCACGCCAACTCCTCCCGCTCGATTCGCCACAAGACGTCGAGACCATCCTGTTCGCGTGGCGCCAGAAGCACCCCGCCGCCGGCGGTGCTGACAGTCGTATCATTGGGACTGGCGCCGCCTTGCGCGTCTCGTTCCGCGTCGAAGGCCGCCTCCGCCACCCGCGCCGGCGCGACCGCGGCCTCGGAAGCCAAACGCAACAAGACGGCGCACGTGGCCACGCTCAACGCCGCCGACGAACCCATCCCGCTGCTCGACGGCACCCCGCTCTCCACCTGCAACCGCAACGGACCTTCCCAGTGCCGTTCGACGGCCTGCAAGATGTACCGGTGCCACCGGGGATTGAGCGACCGTCCGTTGACCGTCACTTCGTCCCCGACGGCCGCGCCGGCGACACTGGTCCGCTGGTCGATCGCCAGACTCAACGACGGCTCTCCGTAGACGACGGCGTGCTCTCCGAACAGGATCACCTTGCCCGGGGCGGACGCCTCGGCATCCAGGGGACGCGGCACGCAGCCGCGAACGCCACGACCCCCTTTAGGCTCACCCCTTGCCTCGCAGACGCCGCAACCGGACCGCCAACGAGTCCGGCGTACGCCAGGCCCGCCACCACCGCACGGCGCTCCCCAGGAGGTCCCGGCGCCACGCGAAGACGCCGCCGCTCGCGGTCACGCCGGCCAGCCCCAAGCCCCACCATGCCCACCGGGGCGCGCCCGCCTGGGGAGCGGCCAACTCGCGCCGCTGCGCCTCCACATCGGCCAACCCTCCCGCCTCCGCGGTACTCGTCGGGGGCGTCGGCGGACCCGGCGACGAGACCGGGACCGGATCATCAAGGCCGCGCGCCGCCTCAGTTGCGGGCGGCGGCGCCATCGTCGTCGGTGTCGGCGACGGTTCCGACGCCGGCGCCCCGACCACCATCACGGCGTCCTGCACCGCCTCCCGGTTGCCCGCATCGTCGAGGGCGAAGAACCGCAGACGCCACCGGCCCGGCTCCACGTCCGCGGACGCGTTGCGGCCCACGTCCCACGCCACGTAGGCCGCTGGCGCCGCCTCCCCCGCCGGCCAGCGTTTGACGAAGAGCCTCGGTGCAGCGTCCTGCGCGTCCTCGACCTCGAACCGGGCCGCCGCCTCGTCGAACCGTGTCGTCGGCGGCACCGTGTCCACGCGGAAGACCGACGCGGCCGCCTGGCGCAGCCCCCGACCGTCGGACGCCCATGCCGAGGCCACGCGCACCACGTTGTCGCCCTCGACCGCGTCTTCCGGGCCGGCGGCCTTGAGGTAGTACGTCGAGGTGTTGGCGAACCACCGCGCCTCCGCCCAGGCGACGGTGCCTTGCACGTCCGGGTCGCGCGCGACGTCCATCGGCCGGTCGAAATCGATCCGGACCTCCTGCACGCCGCCGGCCCATACGGGTTTCGTGACGCGGAGGCCGACGACGGCCGGCTGGAGCGCCGGATGGTCCGCCGTGGTTTCGTTCCACGCGCCGACGTTCCCGGCCGCATCCACCGCGCGCACGCGGTAGGACAGGTTGCCGCCCATGGGTCCGTCCGGGTCCGTCCACGATGCCGCCAACCCGGCGTCGAACCGGTCGACCTGCCCGTCCCACCACCGCTCCACCTCGTACCGATCCACCCCGGCGCCGGCATCCTGGGCCGCAGCCCACGTGACGCGCGTCTCGGAAACCCCGTCCACACTCAGGCCCCCCGGCTGGGTCGGTGGTTCGTGGTCCACGCGCGTCCGCGTCGTGACGCTCCACGGCCCCACGTTGCCGTACGCGTCGGACGCCCGCACCCGGACGTCCACCACCTGCCCGTCGCCAACCGGCGCCACCTGCGCCTCCGGCTCCTGGGCGGCGCGCCGTTCCACGGTGCGCGACCCGTTGACCTCCCGTTCCACCTCCACCCCGTACCCGACCCCGCCCACGCCGTCGTCGACGCTCGGATCCCACCAAACCGTGAACGCATCGCCGGAGGCCCACGACGGCGCGACCGGTTCCGGTACCGCCGGCGGGTCCGCGTCCACCACCAGCCGAGCCACGATCACGGACCCGGACACACCGTCCAAGTCGAACCGGAGAACGAGATCGCGTGCGGTGCCGGAGCCGGCTGCGACGTGGAACGCCGCGTCGACCACCTGTCCGGGGACGCCCTCATGGCTCTCCGGTGCCACCCCGTCCAGCGTGACGTTGTCGACGACCCGGCTGCCGTGCACAAGCCGGACCGACACGTTGCCCGTCCCGTTGGCCGGCGTGAACCAGACGCCCCCCTGCTCATCGAACTTGTGTGCGACCGTCCAGAACGCGCCGTCGCCGTCGGCCCCAGGTGTCGCATGGCCACGTACCCATCCCGAGCCGTCGAACGCAAGCGCCTCGTCGCGGAGGTCGGCGGCGTTCGCGTCGGGTACGGTGCCGGACTCGTCGTAGGACCCGTACGCGAGGCGGTCGTGTTCGAAGCCGTCGCCATCCACCAGACGCACGACGCCGTCGTTGTTGATCGCGCCCGGCGGGTTCCATACCACCAGCCGTTGGCCCGGCCCGACGGCTCCTATGAGGCCCGCCTGCTCCGGCGTCGTGTCGTCCAAGTGCAGGACCCACCCGTCCAATTGGATGGTCGCGTCGCCCTCGTTGAACAGTTCCACGAACTCGTCGCTCGGCGTGATTTTCCCGTCGCCGTTCCAATCCGTCTGCGGATCCGCCACGAGCTCCACCACCCGAATCCCCGACGGCGCGTCGGCGGCGCCGGCCGCCCCGGCCAAGGAGACGACGAGCAGCGGGACCAGCACGATCGCAGAGCGCACAGGCTTGGTTTTGCGAGCCCGGGGTATTAGGCGAGATTGGGTACCGCGTTTGCGCCACCACGGTTAAGGCGGCCTGCGCGATGGGCGCCGCGTGCGGTCCGACGCGCTCTTCGCATGGACGATCCTTGCCGTCTCTGCGAGCCTCGTGGCTGGCTTCGCCTTGAAGGCCCCGTGCGCCGACGGGTCCTGGAGCGACTACGAACAATACGAGCTCTACTGCTACTCCGACATC
>CAZXJU010000077.1:0-8466 GCA_964641035.1 uncultured Halobacteriales archaeon
GGCGACCTGAGTGGCGTAGTACATCTTCCACGGCCGACCCTGTTCGGCCGGCGCACGAGCGACCTGTACATCGACCCGTTGAGCGCGCTGACGCTGCGGAAGGCGGTCGAGCGGGCGCAGGAACGCGATGTCGAACGAATCCCCGCGTTCGCGTGGCTGCACGCGATCGCCAACACCGTCGACCTGTACCCGCTCTACCTGCGCAAGGGCGACGACTGGGTGTGGGAGAAGGCCGGCGAGGTCGAAGAGGACCTCCTGTTCTCGCCCGCGGACGCGCCGAGCACCGAGGACTTCCTTTCCTACGTCAAGACGGCCGCGCTCTTGGAGGCGTGGCTCGACGAGGCGCCGATGGACCAGATCGAGTCGCAGTTCAACGTGGGACCCGGCGACGTGCGCGACAAGGTCGACCGGGGCCGGTGGCTGGCGCACGCGATGCGCGAGTTGGCGCGCGTCGTCCACTTCGACGCGTCGACCGTCCTCAACGACCTGCCGATCCGGTTGGAGAGCGGTGTGCGTGCCGAGCTGTTGCCGCTGGTGCGCCTCAACGGCGTCGGCCGGGTCCGCGCGCGGCGCCTGCACGCTGCGGGATACACGAGCCTGGGGAAGCTGCGGGAGGCGAAGCTGGAACAGTTGCGGCGCGTCGACACGATCGGGCCGCGCATCGCACGGCGCATCCTGGAACAGGTCTCCGACAAGCGGAAGGCCGACGAGGCGGACGAACGGCCGGAGAAGAACCTGGAGGCGTACTAGGTGGCCGACGAACTGTTCTTCGCCGTCCGCGTGCGCGGCCGGGTGGACGACGTGCCCGCGCTCTTGTCGGTGCTCGAGGAGACGGCGGCGCGCTACGACGTCTTCCTCCAGGCGTGCGACGAGGACTGGGTCTATGACGAGGAGCACGCCGAGTCGGCGTACGTGCACGCCAAGCGGGCGCACGACCGGGACGACGCGGCCAGCCGCACCGTCGGCGGCGAGTTCCTGCGGTACCTGACGGGCAAACGGCAGGTCGGCAAAGCGATCGAGGCCGGCGGCGTCAAGGAGGGACAGGGGGCCTTCGTCCTGGTGGCGGCCGGCGGCAAGGCCGGCGCCGCCGTCTGGCGGTTCCTGGACACGACCAGCCGCAGCCGCGACCCGACCGGCGTGGGCCCGAACGAGGACGCGCTCGACCGGTTGGGCGTCACCTCGCAGGAACGGGAGGCGGCGCCCCGCGAGGCGTGGGGGGACTTGGCGTTGGAACGGGTGGCGCTCGTGGATCTGGAACGATAACTAACAGCCGGATGCGAGAAACGTTAAATAGGCGCAAACCTGCGGTTCGATGATGACACGCAAGACGCTCTGGCCGATTCTAACCGCGCTCCTCCTGGCCGCCACCGGACTCGCCGGCTGCCTGGCCGACGACGGATCCGAGTTGGACACCGACGCCGGTGCCGACGGCGACGCCTCTGGAAACCAGACCGCCTCCGCCGATGACCCGGTCTCGTTCGACCCGCCGACTGCCGTCATCACGGTGACCGGCGACAACGTGACCGCCAACGACACCGACAACGGCACCGTCTACGAGGTGCTCGCGGGCGCCAACGTCACCTTCGACGCGTCGGAGTCGTCCGATCCCGCCGAAGGCAACCTCACCTTCTCGTGGGATCTCGGTGACGGCAACACCGCCGAAGGGGCCAACGTCACGTACGCGTTCGGCGTCGGCAACCACACGGTGACCGTCACGGGGACCAGCGACGTGTCGGACGAGTCCGCGACAGCCGAAGTGAACCTCGTCGTGGCGGAGGCCGTGGTGGACGGCTTGCCGGAACAGAAGCTGACGGGCGAGACGATGCTCTCGTGTGCCCAGTGCTGGTACGTCGGCCGCGACGCCAGCGTCACCTGGAACACGGGCGACGAAGGCATCGACATGGTGTCCATTGCAATCCCCGACGGGTACGCCGGTACGGGCTTTGCGGCCACGGCCACGGGCGACCCCGACGTGTGGTTCTTCGATACGTGCGACGGGTCCGAGCTCGCCTACCACGACAACGACGGCGACGAGGCCGGCGTCATCCCGGAAGGCGCCACGTGCGCCTGGACATACGACTTCAGCGCGGACGGGTCGACGATTGAGCTGACGGTCGGCCTGCCGGCGGACGAATAGACGTCCAGGCGACCGCTGCTCGAGCCATCATTCGGCCAGTCGGCCGGTCGTAGCGGCAATCTTGATGTGTCAGGGCGACGTTTTTCCGTCGCGGTTTTGGTCGGATTGCGCGAAGTCGATTCCGGTTCGGACCCCGCCTACGCCGTCATGGGCGACTACACGTTGACGGTCCTGATGGAGTAGTCGCGTCGCCCGCCGGACGGCCTCCCGCCATCGAAACGTTGAAATGGCACGCTAGGCTGGGACGGAACCGGCCCTCCCACGCCCTGGTGGGGTAGCTGGATATCCTTGGAGGTTGCGGACCTCCGGACCCGTGTTCGAATCGCGGCCAGGGCGTTTCTCTTACTGAGCGGAGCCTCCGCCTGGAGCCAACGTACTTACGGCGCGCAGGGCATGGCGGGCGTCCCCGAGGGCGAAACCATGGCCACCACCGAGACCGACACCACCACGAAACCAGGACCGTTGGCGACGACGCCGGCGGTCACGAACCTGTCCACCACGGACCTGGACCGGTCCAAACGCTTCTACACCGAGAAACTCGGCCTCCCGTTGGCAATGGAGATGGGAGCAAACGCCTTCATGGTCGAAGCTGGCGGCGGCACGAACATCCTCGTCTACATCCGCGACGAGCCGCCGAAGGCCAAGAACACGGCCGTCAGCTTCCACGTCGGGGAACTCGACCCGGTCGTCGAAGACTTGAAGGCGCGGGGCGTCTCGTTCGAGGAGTACGACCTGCCGCACCTCAAGACGGAGGACGGCATTTCGGACGACGGGCACATGCGGGCCGCCTGGTTCAAGGACCCGGACGGCAACATCATCGGCCTTTTCGAGGCGTCCAAAGGCTCCTGAGCCGCCGGAGACGCCGTAACCTTTTCTAACCGGGGCTCGTAGGACTCTATGATGGAAAAAGACGAAACTCCCTCCGTACGGGAGGGCAACGTCGCCGTCTTCGTCGATGGCGACAACGCGACCCAGTCCCTATTGAAACCGATCCTGGAGGAGCTCAGCCGGTACGGGACGCCGACGATCCGGCGCATCTACGGCGACTGGACGAGCCAGAACATGCAGTCGTGGAAGCAGGTGATCCTCGAACACGCGTTCCAGCCGCGCCAACAGTACAACGTGGCCAAAGGAAAGAACTCGACCGACGCGGCGCTGATCATCGACGCGATGGACGTCCTCTTCGGAAGCGACGCCGGCACGTTCTGCATCGTCTCCAGCGACTCCGACTACACGCCGCTGGCGATGCGGCTGCGGGAAGGCGGCAAGTTCGTCGTGGGCGTCGGCGAGCGGAAGACGCCGAACAGCCTCGTCAACTCCTGCCACGTTTTCATCTACACCGAGAACCTGACGCCGGGCGGCGGCGGAGGCGGTGGCGACGGACGGCGCGGCCGGACGCCGCAGAAGCCGCGCGCCACGACCGGCGACAACGGCGCGCCGATGAAGGTACTCGAGCGGGCGTATGAGTTGTGCGAGGACGAGTCCGGCTGGGCGGAACTGGGCCATCTGGGCAACAAGTTGATTGACATCGATCCCGGCTTCGACCCGCGGTCGTATGGGCACAAGAAGCTGCTGGACCTTCTGAAGGCGACCGGGCGATTCGATGTCCAGGTCGAACAGAAGGGCGGCCCGTCGCCCGTCTACATCCGTCTCAAAGAGTGAGGTCGAGGGCGGTCCTACGGGCCCCGCCTGGAAGGGCGCGCTACCGCGGGCGGATGCGGCCGGTCACCCGTCGTCATCCTTCCGGCGGAAGTGGAGTACCTTCTCCACTTCGCAGTGGACGACGCCGTCCTCGTCGACGAGGTCCACGTGGTACGTGCGGTCGACCTTCGGGTTGTCGGCGCACAACCGCTTGACCTCCCTGAGTTCATCCTCGGAGATCTCGATCGTCGCGTAGAGCGTGTCGCGGCCGGGCCTGCGGAACCGGATGGTGGCCGCCTTGTCCCAGACGATGTAGTCGGGTCCGAGGATCTTGAGGTAGGCCAGCATGAGGATCGGGTCGACGGCGCCGTACATCGAGCCGCCGTACGTGGTGCCGACGTAGTTGCGCGTCCGCCGGTTGAGGGGGACCTTGACCCGCCACAGGCGCCAGTCGTCGCTGATGTGGGTGACGCGGCCGCCTGTGCCGCGGAAGGCGGGGAACCAGTTGATCGCCCAGCGGAACGCCTTGGGACCCAGGTTCTTGAACGGCACGGTCACCGCGTCCTGTTGGCGTCGCCTGCCCTGCTCATATCGGGATCCCGTTCACGGCGATGAACACGGTCGCGATGCCGAAGTAGATGAGCAGACCGATGACGTCCATGATGGATGTGACCAGCGGGCTGCTGGCGGCCGCCGGGTCCAGGCGCATGCGCGTCAGGATGAGGGGAAGCAGGAAGCCGATGAGGTTGGCGACGACGACGATCACCGTCATGGAGACGCCGACGATCATGGCGATGGTGATCCCGCCGCGAAGGATCCCTACCAGGGAGGCGACGAGGCCGAGGCTGACGCCGAGGAGGATGCCGACGGCGAGCTCTTTCGCGAGCCCGGACACCCAGTCGCGGACGGCCAGGTCGCCGGTCGCCAGGGCGCGCACCATGATCGTGGCGGCCTGCGAGCCGGTGTTCCCGCCGGTGCCCATCAGGAGCGGGATGAAGAGCGCCAGCGTGAGGACGGTGACCAGGACGTCCTCGAACAGGAGGATGACGCCGGAGGAGACGACGCCGACGACGATGAGGGCGCCGAGCCAGCCGACGCGCCGGCCGTAGAGGGTACGCACGTTGGCGTCCCGGTAGCTCATCTCCAACGGGGTCGTCGCGCCGAACTTGTGGAAGTCCTCGGTGAACTCCTCTTCCGCCACGTCGAGGACGTCGTCGGCGGTCACGATGCCGACCAGGGTCCCTTCCGAATCGGTCACAGGCAGGACGAAGAGGTCGTATTTTCGCATCACGCGGACGGCCTCTTCCCGGTCCTCGAAGGCGCTGAGGCCCGCCGCGTCGGTGTCCATCAGATCCTTGACGCGGGTCACGGGCGCCGCGAGGATGATCTGCCGGAGGCGGACGGTGCCGAGGAAGCGCCAGTCCTCGTCGGTCACGAGGACCACGTTCGTCGTCTCGCTGTCCCGGCCGGTCTTGCGGATGTGTTCGAGGGTCCGCGCGGCGGTCCAGTCGGGTCCGACGGCGACGTAGTCCGGCGTCATCAGCCGGCCGACGCTCTCGTCGGGGTAGCCCATGAGTTGGCGGGCCTCGCGTAGGTCGTCCGGGCTCAACAGGCGCATGACGCGCCGGGTGACCTCGCTCGGCAGCTCGGTCAGCACCTGCGTCCGGTCGTCCGGGCGCAAGGCGGCCAGCATGTGGCGCGTCTCCTCGTCGCTCATCGCCCGCAGCAGGGCTTGTTGGTCCTCGAGCCCGAGGTGCGAGAACGTCTGGGCGGCCTTCGTCCGCGGCAACACGCGGAACAGCAGGGCGCGACGGGCCCGGGCCATCTGGGGAAGGAGGTCGGCGATCTCCTGAGCGGGCACCGTCTCTAGGAGTCCTCGGAGCTGCGGCCAGTCGCCTTGGTCGACGAGGCCTTCGAAATGCTTCGGGTCCAAGCTTTCGCGTGCTTCCGGGGCCAGGCGGTCCACCTCCGCGGGCCGCCCGATGCCCTGGGTCCTTTTTGCGGTTCCGGGCCGCCGATTCAAGCGCGTCACGACGTTTCTTTAATACATTCCCGTGTGTGAGCATAGCATGCACCGCGTCGTCCTCCCGTTGGCCACCCTGTTGCTCGTGTCGCTGCCCCTGGCGGCCGCACAACCGTACCCGTCCCCTCCGTACGTCGAAGTCCACGCCCCGGCGGACCCCGTCCTGATCATGCCGGAAACGGACACCGCCGTCCTCCCTCTCGAGGTAGTCATCGAATGTTATCCGTGGAGTTATTCACCGGACCCGACGCACGTTTCGATGGGGATACCGCAACCGCCGGCCCACGTGTCCGTCCAATTGTCCCCGATAGCCACATCGTACGCCGACGACCCCCACGACTGCCTGAACCCTGCCACGCCCTCGATTCGCGTCATCCCGTTTGATGCGATGGTCCAAGTATCCCGCGACGCGCCGGCCTTCCACGACTACCGCATCGAATTCGAGGTAACGTTGCAACGCGGCGACCAGACGTACGGACCGTACGACGCCGCGGCGTTCGTGCGCCCGGACTACCTGCCGGCAATCACCGCCGTACCGGTCCACAGCAGCATCGTCCTCGGCCCCGGAGAACAGGGACGCATGCCGGTGGAGGTCACCAACCACGGAAACGGCGACACGCGTATCGACATGGAGGTCCAGCCCACGTCGGCGCACGAGCTGGCCGCGGCGCTGGACCCTCCGCCGTTCGTCCTCGAGAGCGAGGCGGTCCACGGGCCCGAGGCGAAGACCATCAAACAAGTCTACATCATCGTCCGGACGCCGACCGGCGTCGGCTCAGGCAACCACTTCACGTTCGACGTGGTCGTCACAGGGACGTACGCCGGGGCCGAGACCGACGCGTCCGACACGGCGACGGTTGAATTGGCCGTGCTAAAGGGCGGACCCGACGACCCGGCCGAGGCGTACGATGCGGTCGTGCCCGGGCCCGGCTTCGCCTTGTCGGCGGTCGCATTGTTGCTTGGGCTGGGGCTGCGGCTTCGAGGTCGCGGGCTCCCCTGACCGGGCCTGGGGGGCTTGCCGCAAAGCAAGCCTTTGAATAGTCTGAAACGCCCCGGTTTGGAACATGAGGGCCATGGCGTGGCTTGTGGCCTTGGGTGTGTTGGCCGTCCCGACCGTCCAGGCACAGGGCGAACCCCACGGGGAATGGCTTGTTCCGGAGGGGCCTCACGCAATCGTGCCGGAAACCGGTACGGTGAACCTGGAGCTTGAGTTCCGCTACCATTGCGACGTGACCGCCGCCGACCCGGCCCAGATTCACTTCCGCTTCCAGGTCGGCGACGTCCCTCCCTTCGCGGTCGCCCTCCTCAGCCCCACCAGCACGTCGATGACGTCTCTAGTGTTCCAGGAGGATTGGTGCGGCGCACCCGACCAATACATCGTCGTGCCGACCACGTTGATCACAACGATCACGCGGCAGGCGCCGGCGTACATCCCGTTTCACGTCACCGTAAGCGCCGTCGTCGAGTACGGCCAAGGATCGACGCACACGGTCGACGGGCCGTACAACGAAACCGTCACCTTCGAATCGACGTATTTCGCACGAATCGAGGCGATTCCCGACACAACCCTTGTGAAAGTCGCCCCGGGCGCGACGGCCCAGTTCCCCGTCGACCTGGCGAACTATGGCAACGGTCCCACCGTAATCCACGCAGCGTGGCGTCCGACGGCGCTCGCAGACGCCCCGGAACATTCCGCGGTAGAGCCCCTGCCGTCCGACGTCCTCGACGTCTCGGTCCCGGACCCCCTGGTACTCCAGAGCGTCCAGATGCACGGAGCCGCCGCCGACGACGAGGCGAGGGTCTTTGTCCAGGTGACGGCGCCGAGGACCGGGTCGCTCGAATACACGAACCAAGTGTACGCTTTTGTCGTCGACTTCTCCGGCGCCTACGACGGCAACCGAACCGACGCGACGAACAACCAAACGGTCTTCTTGTCGGTCCAGGTCCAAGGGACCGGCAACGCACCGGCGCCCGCGGCCGTCGTCGGATTCGCGGCGTTGGCGGTCGCGTTCCTTGCGGCCCGCCGTCGTCAGTAGTCGATGAAGGGATGGTCCTCGGAGACGAGGCCGTCGGCGATTAGCTGTTCGAGCTTCGCGGCCTTGGCCTCTTCGGTCCAGCCGTCGGCGAAGAGCGGTCGTTGGAGCACGGCCGTGTACACGTCGACGACCTCCTCGGTGCGGGTGTCCGGCCACACGGGGTGCCCGGCGCCCCACGACGAGTCGATGTCGTTGTAGTCGCCGATGAAGATCATGCCGTTCTGGTGGTGGCTGTACTGCGGGTCCCATCCGCCGTCGACCACCTCGCGTACGCGGTAGTTCTCGGACCAGGTCTGGCCGCCGTCGAGGCTGTACGTGTAGTACTGGTCGAACTTCCGGTGTTCTTCGCCCACCTGGCTCAGCGACCCGCCCATGCCTTCCATGAGGGTGGCGTTGTCGGTGCCGCGCGTGTCCATCCAGCTGACGTCGATGACGCCGCCGGGGCTGACGCTGATGGCGGGGAAGATCTGGTAGTTCTCGGCGCTCAGGTTCCCGTCCGGGCCGCGGTCGTCGTTCAGGCGGATGGGGGTGGACCACGTGTCGCCCTTGTCGAAGCTGGAGGAGAAGTAGATGTTCGGGCGTCCGTCGCAGTCCTCCTGCCATTCGGGCGTGGAGCAGGCGTCCTGCCA
>CAZXJU010000078.1:0-4936 GCA_964641035.1 uncultured Halobacteriales archaeon
TCCAGGTCGCCCACCACGCAATCCGGCTCGTGCCCATACTCCGCCAGACGGTCCCCGCCCGAGTCCGCACCCACGACCAGGTCCGCCCAGGCGACCTGCTCGGCCACGAGCTCCGCCGCCGGCAAGGAGCTGTTGCACGCGACCAAGGCACGCATGGGCATACCGGCCTCCCAAGCCGGACCGGCCGCTTAAGCGTTGGCGGCCGTTCGACCGCGGACCGGCCGGCCCGAACCGCTTTTAGCCGGGAGCGACCGTTCGACGTCCGATGACGAAGCTCCTCTACCTGGACGACCCGGACCAACAATACACCAAAGAGTTCTCCGCCGAGATCACCAAACGCGGCGACGACTACATCGTACTCGACCAGACGCTCTTCTACCCGACCGGCGGCGGCCAAGAACACGACACCGGCGTCCTCCGATGGGACAACGGCGAGGCGCGCGTCACCAACGTCGAGAAGAAAGGCATCGTCAAACACTTCGTCGACCCGATGCCGCCCGAGGACGTCACCCACGTGCACGGCGTCCTGGACTGGGACCGACGCTACAACCTCATGCGGATGCACACGGCCCAACACCTGGTCAGCGGCCTCGTCTACGACCATTACGACGAGGCGCGCACCGTCGGAAACCAATTGCACCCCGACCGTTCCCGCATCGACTTCCGTCCCTTCCGCGTCGGCCACGAGGACCTCCTGGAGTTGGAGAAGGTCGTCAACGACGTGCTCACCAAACAGGTGCCGGTCCGCATCGTCACCGAGTCACGCGATAGCCTCGAACAACGCGTCAAACCGGAACGGTCCAACCTCGACCTCATCCCGAAGAAGATCCAGGAGCTGCGCGTCATCGAGATCGGCGACTTCGACACGTGCCCATGCGGCGGCACCCACGTCAAGAACACCGGCGAAGTCGGCACCGTCCACTTCCTCGACCGGTCGTCCAAAGGCGCCGAGACGACACGCGTCGAATACGAGCTGAAACCCGCCCAGGCGTAGTCACGGCCGGGCGCGCGCCAGACGGATATACGACACCTTGTCCCCGTCCAGGACCCCGAAAAGGAACGTCTTGCGCACACTGTGGCTCAGACGGACCGCCCGGCTGACCTGCGGCCATCCTGACTCGAAACCGCGACGCACCACATGGATCAAGTACGGCGCGTGATGGTCACGCGGGTCCTGCTTGTACGCCCGGAAGTGGGTGCCGAACTTGAACCCGGTCTTGACCGTCAGACCACGCAACCGCAGATCGCTGTACACGGCCAACCGGTCCGACACGTCCGCATCGACCTGCCGCGCCCGCGACAAGAACCCCGCCTCGTCGAGGGCGTCGCCGTCCGCCGACGACGCGACGGCCAACCCGGCCGTCCGCATCAGGTGCAACGTCTCCACCAGACTCAACTGCAGTCCGCCGGCCACGGGTTTGCCGTAGAAGCCCCGCCGGTGCAGCGTCTTGGCCGCTTGCGCGTCCGCGACGACGCACCGGTCCCGGAGGAAGACCGCGGTCGCGTCGATCGCGTCCGTGTCCGGCGTCTCACCGCCCGGATCCTCCACGCCGAGGTCGTAATACGTCAGGTCCGACTCTTCATCGACGAGCGCCACCAGGTTCTCCACGTCGTCGTTGCCGCCCGCTTCCGCCAACGCCTTCAGCCGGTCGATCCGGACGGGGTTCCGTTCGCTCCACGCGGTGATCCGCAGGCTGGGGTCCGCGGACTCCGGCTTGTCGCCGCGGCCGTAGCCGACCCAATGGACCTCGCGCTTGCGGTCCGAGGCGGACGCCGGCGCCAGAAGGTAGCCGCGGTCGCGCAGCTCGCGGAACACCAGGAACTCCACCTCAAAGCCGGGTTCCCGGTCCGCGGCCAACGCCACCAGGCGCGCCAGCGGCACCGCACCCTCCCCGTCCACGTGGACCTCCAACCGGTCGTTCTCCACAAGGAACGCCGCCTCCGCCAACGTCAACTTCAGGGCGCCGCCCGACTGCGGCCGGCCGAAACGACCCTTGTTGTAGAGGCGGTTCGCCTCCGCCTGGTCGGCGACCAGGACGTATGCTTGTTTGAGCCGGCCGGGCATGCGTCGGCTGCGATGCCGAGGCGTCGAGAAAACCCTTCCGGGCGTCAGAACTTCTTCTCGACGTAGTCAAGGCTCGACTCGAACACGTCGCGCCCGTCGCCCACGTTCTCGCCGCGCACGTCCAGCCCGGTGCGCGTCCAGTCCGGATGCTGGTGGCGCCAGAACACGCGCTCCGGGTGCGGCATCAGTCCGAAGACGTTGCCTTCGCGGTTGCACACCCCGGCGATGTTTCCGGGCGCCCCGTTCGGGTTCCACGGGTACCCCGCCGGGTTGCCTTCCGGATCGACGTAGCGGAAGACGATCTGGTCGTTGTCCTCCAGCTCCTTGACCAGCGCCTTCTCCCGTGCGCGGTCGAGGTAGAATTTGCCCTCGCCGTGGCTGGCGATGACGGTCCGCACTTCGCCGCGACCGAGCCGGCCGCTGAACGCGTTCGTCCCCTGGTTGTCATGGCGCAACAAGACCGGCCGGCACTCATAGTGCCCCGAGTCGTTCGTGTAGAGGCACGCCTCCGGCTCCTCGCTCATCGGCGCCGTGAACGCCGGCAGCAGACCCGTCTCGGTGAGGATCTGGAACCCGTTGCAGACCCCGAGGACCAAACGGCCTTCCTCGACGTACTCCTTGAGTTCCTTGCCGATGCCCGCCTTCATCCGGGCCGCGAAAATGGCGCCTGCGCGCACGTAGTCCCCGGCGCTGAAGCCGCCGGGGAAGAATAGGATGTGGTAATCGGACAGGCTGCGCTCCTCGCCGGGCCACGTGTCCGACCCGAGCAACTGTTTGAGGTGCACGTGCTCCGCCTGGGCGCCCAGCGCGCGGTAGACGGCGACCGACTCGTCCTCGCTGTTCGTACCCTCGATCCGGACGACGCCAACCCGCACCTCCTCGCGTTTCATCCTTGCATCACCCCACGAACCGGTGCAACGTTTCGTCCCACGCCCGCCGCGCATCGGCGACCGGAAGGCCGGCGACGGCGGTGCGGCCGGCCTGGAAGACGAACGTGTCGCCGCCGACGGTCCCCACCGGCCGCGCCGGGACACCCCGCTCGGCGAAGTGCTTGCCGAACGCTTCCGCCCGCGCCGGGTCGACCTCGACCAGCCACCGCGTGTTCGTCTCGCTGAAGAGCGCCACGTCGGGCCGCAGGTCGCCGCGGAACGCGTCCACGTCGATCGTCGCGCCGACGTCCCCGCCGAACCCCATCTCGCAGACCGCGACGGCGACGCCGCCCTCGGAGACGTCGTGGACGGCGCGCGACAAGCCGGCCTTTGCGGCCGCGACGACGGCGTCCGCGGCCCGACCGAGCTCGGCCGGGTCCATGCGGGGGAAACGGCCACCGTCGATGTCGAGGACCGCGAAGTATTCGGAGCCGCCCAGTTCGTCGGCCGTCTCCCGGCCGACCAGCCAGACCTCGTCCCCGTCCGCCTTCAGGTCGCTGGTCGTGCATCGCCGGATGTCGTCGACCAGCCCGATCCCCATGAGGCTCGGCGTCGGCGGCACGGGCCCTGTGACGCCCTCGTTGTAGAGGCTGACGTTGCCGCTGGAGAACGGGACGTCGAGCGCGCGTGCCACGAACGCCAACCCTTGCGTGGCCCGCTCCAACTGCCGCATGACCTCCGGGTCCTCCGGATTGCCGAAATTCAGGTTGTCGCACACGCTTGATACGCGGGCGCCCACCGCCGCAAGGTTCCGGATCGTCTCGTCCATGGCGCTTGCCGCACCCCAGTACGGGTCGCGTTCCATGAGCCGGGGGTTCACGTCGGTGGTCAACGCCAATCCTTTCCACGAGTCGACCAGCGGCTTGACGACGCTCGCGTCGCCGGGGCTCGCGAAGCCGACCTTGCCCTGCAGCGGCTTCACGGCGGTGCTGGCCCGGACCTCGTGGTCGTACTGGCGGATCACCCATTCCTTGCTGGACACGTTGAGCGAACCGAGGACCGCCCGAAGCGCGCCCGCCAGGTCGTTGGGCGCATCGAAGGCGGCCGGGCCGCCGGCCGGCTCGGGCGCCTCGGCGATCGGGCGTTCGTAGACCGGGCCGCCCGTCTGGAAATCCAGGTCCAACTCCAGCACCACGTGCCCGTCATACCGCACGCGGGCCACCTTCTCGTCGATGACGCGGCCGAACTCGACGGCCGGCACGTCCCACTTGCGGAAGATGTGCAACACCTCCTCCACGTCATCGGGTTTGACGGCAACGAGCATCCGTTCCTGCGATTCGCTGACCCAGATCTCCCACGGCGCCATGTCGGCCTGTTTGAGCGGCACCTTCTCAAGGTCGACTTCGCAGCCGAGGCCGGCGTCGTGCGCCATCTCGCTGCACACGCAGCTCAGGCCGCCGCCGCCGAAATCCTTCATCCCCTGCGCCAACCCCTTGTCGATGATCTCGAGGCACGCGTGGATCAATGGTTCCTTGGTGATCGGGTCGCCCAGCTGGACGGCGGACCGGGACGCCTCCTCCGATTCCTCCGACAGTTCCGCCGACGCGAACGTGACACCGTGGATCCCGTCGCGGCCCGTGGCGCCGCCGGCGTAGATGTACACGTCGCCGACGGCCTTCGCGCGCGACGGCGTGTAGTGGTCCTTGCGCAGGATGCCGACGCAGCCGACGTTCACCAACGGGTTCGTCGTGTAGCCGGGGTGGAACCGGATCATCCCGGCGACGGTCGGGATGCCGACGCGGTTGCCGTAGTCGCGGATCCCGTTGACGACGCCGCCGAACACGAACCGGGGATGCTTCGTCCCCTTGGGAAGCTCGTCATGCGGCAGGTCCAGCGGCCCGAAGAAGAGCGGGTCCACCAGGGCGACCGGCTGGGCGCCCATGCAGACCACGTCGCGTAGGACGCCGCCGATGCCGGTGGCGGCGCCGCCGTACGGCTCGAT
>CAZXJU010000078.1:5036-8441 GCA_964641035.1 uncultured Halobacteriales archaeon
GCTCAGGCCGATGCCCATCTCCCGGCTGACCTCGGCCAGGTCGTCGTCCGACGCGTCCTCCAGGCGGACCCGGTGCAGCGGGAACCCGACGTCGACGGGCTGGTACCGGCTCGCGACCTTCGACCCGGAGGCCGCACGGCTCACGCCGGCGCCACCTCGACCGAGTAGTCGTGGATGACCGGGTTCGTCAAGAGCCGCCGGCACGCCCGCTCGGCGGCCTCGCGCGCGGCGTCCTCGTCGCCGGCGTCCACCCGTAGGCGCACGATGCGTTCGGTCGAGACGGCTTCGACCTCGTCGAAGCCCAGCAGGTGCAACGCCTTGAGCGTGTTCGCCCCTTCGGGGTCCGTCACGCCCGGTTTCAACTCGATGCGCACACGTGCCTCGTACATGCCCGCCCTCGGACCGGCCCAAACCGAGCGTGTATTAAAAGGTGACCGGGAGACGGTGGCGTCAACGGCCTTTGCGACGCCGGACCTTGAGGTAGATGAAGGCGGTGGCGAGGAAGAGGCCGGCGGCGAACACGAAGAGGAGCACGCTGGCGCCGGCGAAGAAACTGGAGCGCACGTCGACGCGTTCGCTGGCCGGTTCGCTGAGGAAGCCGCTGGCGTCCTCGGCGAACGAGGTCAGGGTCGCTTCGCCCGTCGAAGGGATCCGCAGGCTTCCGACCCACTGGTTGGCCTGCGCCTCCGAACGCGCCAGGTCCACGGTGAACGCGTCCCGTCCGGAGGGACGGACGTCGACGGAGACGGCGGCCACGCGCGCGTTGTCCGATGCCTGGACGACGGCGAAGACTTCCTGGCCCGTCAGCGCCTCGTACGGCTGGCCGGGCGCCGGACGGGACACCCGTTCACGCAGCTGCGGGTCCGCGTACAGGTCGAACGCCTTGATCTGTGGAGGGCTCACGTCCTCGTAGCTGAGGCGGATCGTGTTCACGCCGGGAGCCAACGGCAGGTTGTTGAGGACCATTCGCGTGTGCGGGCGGGGGACGAACGTGTTGGCGCCGACCGAGGTCGCCTGGTATTGCGGGAACGTGATGCCGTTTACGGCCACGTGCTGCCAGGACACGTCGGCGGCTTCGATCTCGAAGGCGAGGCGCGGGATGATGAGCGGGTCGGGAAGCGGGTTCTCGATGCGGACCTCGATCGCCTCCGCGTACGTGTAGTCGAGCGGGTCGATCGGCACGTACCCTCGCAGCAGAAACTGGGTGCTTCCGGCGACGGCGGCGGCGTCGAAGCGGAGGAAGCTCCCGTCGTCGGCCCCCAGCGCCTGGACGGTGACGGGAGAGCCAGAGGGTACCCGGATGACGGACGGGGGCGGGTAGAAGCTCGAGTCCGGGAACCCGAACTGGAAGTCGCCGAAGTGGGTGGCCGGGTACAGAAGCACCACGCCGGCCGACGGCACGCCGATCGTGAAACTTTGGCTCACCTCGTTCGTCAAGAGGAAACGGCCGGCCTCGGCGGCGCGCGGGTCCGGATACGTGCGGGCGGCGTCGGCGGCGACCAGCAGGCTGACATCGGAAAGCTCCCGTTGGACGTCCCGGACCGCCGGCGACGCATACGCGAGCACCGCCAACTGGTTCGTGGACGTGCTGAGTTTCCCGTCCAGGGAGATGAGACCGCCGGTGCGTGGATCCCAGAACCGGGAGAACAAGGTGTCGAGCAGGCCCGTCACGGTCTCGTCGGGCACGTCGGCCCCCGTCTGCGTGCGGTAGGCGTGCAGGGCGAAGGCGACCCACAACTGATTGTCCGGTTGCACGCCGGCGTCGGCGATGACCGTCCGGTCCGGGTTGAGCGGGACCGCCACATACTCCCCGTCGACGACGCGGACGCCGTGGTCGCGCTCGAACGCGGCCAGCTCATCGCGGGCCTGCACGTACGAACTGTCCCCGAGCCGTTTCGCGGCCTCGGTCAGCACCAACAGGAATTGGGCGTTCACCGAGGGGATGTAGAGGCCCCCCGCGTCGAAGAAGCCTCCGTCGAACGCGTCATCGAGCGCCGCGTCGAGCACGGCGCGCACCGCGGACATGACCGAGTTCGAGGACGTGGCCGACGGCAACGTACGCAACAGCGCCCACAACGCCAACGGCTTCTGGTTGAGGTTCGGGTTGCAGACGTCCACCCCGTTGGCCTCGCCTTCCCGGACGGCCTCGGTCAGCGTCGCCGTCACGGCGTCGGCCCGCTGCGCCGCCAACGGGGCGCGGTCGCCGACGCGGGCCGCGAGTTCCCGGGCCGCCAGCAGCGCCCAGGCGTTCGGGTCGTAGCTGATGCAGACGCTTTCGGTCGTGACGCTGGTGTGGAAGTATTTGGCGTCGGAATTGTACGACGCGACGGTCTGGCGCCACACGTCGATCGCCGCATCCTCGTACTCGGCGGCCTGCGCGGGGTCACGCTCGGCCATGGCCAGGTACGTCAGGATCCCGAGCATCTGTTGTTCGACGAAGAAGATCCCTTCGCCCTGCGATCGGACGAACAGGTCGTCGCGCTTCAACACGTTCCCAAGCGCCCAGAAGGCGGACGCGTCCAATGGCACGTGGGACCCGGGCGCCACGCCGGCGGGGACCGAAGACAGCGCCGCGCCGGGCACCGGAAGCATGAGGATCGCCACGGCGACCGTCCACAGGATCCGATGGGCCATCGGGCCGCGGAATCGCGGCCGCCCGCCTATAAACCCGCCGTTGCGGCCGTCGATGCCGCGCGGGCACAGCATTCGAAGGCCATATCAGCAGCGCGGGGCTTGACGCGTCCCGTGCTCGTCACGATCGAAGGCATCGACGGCTCCGGCAAGACGACCGCGGGAAAGGCCGTGGCGGACGCGTTGCGCACCGAAGGCGTCCGGTTGAAGGCGACCGAGGAGCCGACGGACACGTGGCTGGGCAAGGCGGTCCGCCGCGCGGTGCACGAGGACGTCGACGCGGCCGCGTTGGCATTCCTCTTCATGGCCGACCGCGCCCAACACGTCACACGCATCCGCACGTGGAACGAGCAAGGCTACGTCGTCCTCTCCGACAGGTACGCCGACTCGACGATCGCGTACCAGGCGGTGGCGCTCGCCGACCGGTTCCCCGACGAGGACCCGCTCGACGTGCTGGCCCGGTGGCAGTGGCGGTTCTTCCCGAAACCCGACCTCACGCTCTGGTGCGACGTGGCCCCGGCCACCGGCATCCGGCGCATCCGAGACCGCGACCGGCACGACCACTTCGAGAAGAAGGCGTTCCTGGAAAAGGTGCGAGGCAACTACCGACGGTTGGCCGAAGCGGAACCGGACCGGTGGGTCCGCATCCACGCCGGCGGGAAACCGGAGAAGGTCACACGAAGGGCCGTGGCCGCGGTGCTCGAACGGTTGCCCGAGGCGGCGAAGTGAGCCGCCCGGTCATTCGTAGAAGTACGTGACGCCGTCGGCGGCCTC
>CAZXJU010000079.1:0-8417 GCA_964641035.1 uncultured Halobacteriales archaeon
AGCCGCAGCCGGGACGGCCGTCCCATTTCGATGCCTTGCTCGGCCGTAAGGTCCACTTGCTGGTCCCGCGGCGTGCGGTGGCGCAGGAGCCACGCGGCCAGGCAGCCTGCCGCGGACCCCGTCGCTGGGTCCTCCTCGGGCCCCACCGCGCCCGTGAAGCAACGTACATGCACGTCCGCCTGGTCGTCGACGGTCTCGTCGCAGAAGACGACGACGAGCGGCGACGGGTCGTCCGGGCGTAGGCGCCGAAGCGCGTCGAGATCGAGGCGAGCCTTTCGGACGGCGTCGAGGGATGCGAGCGGCACGATGTGAAACGGGATTCCCGTGGAGACGACTTGGACCGGGCCGTCCTCTGAAACGTCACTGGTTTCGAGGCCGAGCGTACTCGCAATCGGCGCCGGCGCAACCTCCGCGCCGAAGGTAGGTTCCGGCTGGGTCATCCAATAGACGCCGTCCCTGATCGCCACTGGAACGCGTCCGGCCTTCAGGGAAAGCACCACCGGCCAGTCGGCTGCGTATTCCGACGCGATCACATGGGCCGTCCCGAGGGTGGGGTGGCCGGCGAACGGGAGTTCGGTCTTTGGTGTGAAGTAGCGGGCCGGCCACGCGCCGTCGATCGGTCCCGTGGACGTGAGGAGGACGGTCTCCGAATGGTTCGTCTCCCGCGCCATCGCCTGCATGGTCGCCGCGTCGAGGTGCTCAGCGCCGAGCACGACCGTCAACTGGTTTCCGGCGTACTTACGGTCGGCGAACACGTCGACCACGCGGAACTCGTGACCCATGGACGCGGCACCGGGTTTCCACGTAATATGGGAATCCCCGTCACGTGACGGACGCAGGCGCGTCGGCCTCGGCGGTGAAGGACGGCGTCGACGGGCGGAGGTCTCCGGGAGGGCGACGCCTCCGGCGTCCGGCGCTGCGGCCGGACCGGGTCGGCGTCTTCCGCCCTCCCAGAGGGGGCTGCCGGTTCAGCAGCAGGGTGCTACCGGAAGGCAGCCGAAGGGCGTGCAGCAGGGCGTCGTCGCGATCACCTCCTATCCTATCGGACACCCGATAATATGGGCGCCGCATCAAGAACATATCGGTCATCCGATAAGTTAATCCGTTGAAACCACGGTCCCGGGATCGATGAAGCGGATGAGCGTCACGTGTTGCGGAACGCGCTGCGAACTCCCGGCATTCGTGGACATGCGCGGCCTGCTGGCCTTCTGGGTGCTCTGGGAACTGCGCCTCGGGTCACTGTCGGGCGTGCAGGTCGGCGAGCGGCTGGAATGGCGCCGCGGCTCGTCCCCCAGCCCGGGCACGCTGTACCCGGCGCTCGCCTCCCTGGAGGGCGACGGCTTGGTCGGCAAAAGACGCGACGGCAGGGAGACCCGCTACGAGCTTACGGACCGTGGACGGGAAGAGTTGGAATGCGCGCGAATGTTCCTGCAGGCCATCTTCCAGGATGTGATGGACGATTCGGCGACCGGTCGCCAGGTTTCCGTTGCGACACCCTGAATTTCGTGCACGTGCCGTGCGGCGTCGGCGATCTTCCACGCGGCGCCCTCGCTGCATGTGGACCCGTTGCGCGGCCAGCCGCAAAGGATATCGAGTCGGCAACGGAATGCGGCGACACCGTGAGAACCCAACGACACGACATCGGCCTCTTGATTCATGCCGAAACGCCAGCCGAGTGGCGGAAATGGCTGTCGGACAACCACGACAAGGAACAGGAGGCGTGGCTTGTCATGCATACGAAGGCCTCCGGCCGTCCCTTCGTAGAATACAACGACGCGGTCGACGAGGCGTTGTGTGTCGGCTGGATTGACAGCACCGTGAAATCCATCGGCGACGGAGCACGCGCCCAGCGTTACACCCCCAGGCGCCGCAACTCGGCGGTCTCAGAGATGAACAAGGCGCGCGTCCGCCGGCTCGTCAGAGAAGGACGGATGACGGACGCCGGCCGCGCCGCATTGCCGGACCTAGACGAATGGTTGGATCCGCCTACGCTCGTCGTGGCGAGCGATATCGAGCAGCGCATTCGGAGCGACCCCGATGCCTGGCGGCATTATCGGGAATTCCCGGAGGCTTACAAACGCATCCGCATCGGTTGGATCGAAGGGGCACGCGGCCGTCCGGACGAGTTTGAAAAACGCCTGGCGCATTTCGTCAAGATGACGGCCAGGGGCAAGCGGTACGGCATGGTCCAATCGTGAGCGCCCTCCCGAGAAAGCCAAATCGGCCAGTCATGTGACGGCGTAAGGGCAAAGGGCGGCACGGCCTATCCCGGTCCGTGACCGGAAAAATCCCGTTGCTGGCTTCCGCGGCCGTTTCCGACGCCTGCCTTCGGCTCGACGTACCACAACGATTGGCACCTGAAGGGCTTCGCCCTGTCGCGCGGGGAATGCGCGTTGCCGGACGGGCCGTGCCCGTCCAGCATCGCGGAAGCGTCGACGTCTTCTTCGAGGCCATTGACGACGCGGGCCCCGGCGACGTCGTTGTCGTCGACAACGCTGGCCGCCTAGACGAGGCCTGCGTGGGCGACTTGGCAGGCATCGAGGCGCAGGCGGCCGGCATGGAGGGGATACTCATTTGGGGCGCCCATCGCGATACGGCCCAGCTGCAGGACCTCGAGTTCCCGGTCTTCTCCTACGGGTGCGTCCCCACCGGCCCGACGAGCGTCCGCAAAGCCGACGTGCCGGGCGTCGGCGCCGCTCGTTTCGGCCCCCACGTAGTGACGGCCGACGACGCGGTCGTCGCGGACGCCGACGGGGCTGTCTTTTTCCCGTGGTCGGCCCGGACGGCGGTGATTGCTGAGGCCGAGAAGATCGTTGAGCGCGAGGCAGAACAAGCACGGCTCGTGGCGGCCGGCACCACCCTCCGTGACCAACTTCGCTTCGCCGAGTATGTCGAGCGTCGCGCTGCGGACCCCGAGTACACCTTCCGCCGACATCTGAGGCGCCTGGGCGGTGAGATCGAACAGTAGACCTGCCAGCCACCGGCCCGGCCCGAACCGTGTCAATTGTTTGCGTCCTTTCGCGACCGAGCTCACCTGTCGGGGTGGTAGGACGCGTCGCGCGGGTGCGGCAGGCGGAGCCCGAGGCGGTCGAAAACGGAGCGAAGGAATTCCGTCTTTCCGGCCGTGTACGCCTCGCGGTCGTCGGGGAATCGGCTCGCTAGGCGGCGCTTGGTTCTTGCGTACTCGGCCGCGTCTTCGGGATTTTCCCGGAGGTGGTCGCGGAAGGTAAGGAGGGCGTCCCATTCGGGTTCGCCGTGTTCCATCAGGTAGAGGTGGTGCGTCCGGGCTTCTGGTGATGGGGTCAGGAGCCAATGGCGCCAGGCGCGGCCCGGGTCGTCCTTCCAGTGCATGTAGCCGTGCTGTTCGAGGAGCGGGACTGCGTCATCGGCCGCGTCCAGGCTTCGGATGGGCACGGCCATGTCGATGATTGGTTTTGCGGCCAGGCCGGGCACGGCGGTGCTGCCGACGTGTTCGATTGGTCCCGCCAGCCATGGGTGGAGGAGCGCGGTCAGCCGATCACGCTCCGCCCGGAACGACTCGCTCCAACTCGCCTTGTGCGCCACGATCTTGATCGCCACACCTTCACCTCGTTTTGGACGGCGCCTGCCCCTTCGTGGACGGACGGCCCGGTCGTCTTCTATTGGAATTCTGGTGGCCTCTTTTCGATGAACGCACGGATGCCCTCCTTGGCGTTTCCTGATGCTGCCAGTCGGAGAAGCTCGTCCCGCTCGACCTCCATCTGGTCCGCAGCGGACTGCCGGCCCGCCAGCGCGAGCAGGCGTCGGGCCGCCGTGACGGATTCAGGGCTCAAGTCGGCGAGCCGCCTGGCCTTGGCGTTCGCCTCCGATTGGAGGTCGCCGGCCGGGACGGTCTCGTGGACGAGGCCGCGTTCCGCCGCCTCCTTGGCGGTGAGCGGCTCGTCGAGTAGAACGAAGCGTTGCGCTTCGGCCAGGCCGAGAAGGCGCTCGAGGAAGTACGTCGAAGCACCGTCGGGCGACAGGCCGATGCGGAGGTAGGCGGAGCGGAACGACGCGTCCGTTGACGCGATGCGGACGTCTCCCGAAAGCGCCAACCCCAGTCCGCCTCCGGCCACGGGTCCTCCGATGGCGGTGACGACGGGCTTCGGTCCTTCATGCAATAATCGGATGGTGGCGTGCAGGTCGTCGACCGTGCGCCGGAACCAGTCCGTGGGATCGGCGTCCAGGTGCGAGGAGACCTCCTTGAGGTCGGCCCCGGCGCAGAAGGCGCCTTCGGGGCCCGTCAGGACGACGCATCGTACGGCGTCGTCCACCGTTGCATCCTCCACGGCGGAGCGGAGCGCGGCGACGGTGGCGTGGTCCAAGGCGTTGCGCGCCTGCGGCCGGTCGATCATGATGGTCTGGATTCCCTCGGCCGTCTTGGTGCGGACGGCCGGCGTCCCCTGCTTTTCTCGGGTTTTGGTCATTCTGCTCACGTCGTGTGTTGGTATCGGGGCGAAAACGGGCGGGGTTCCACGTCCGGCGCTGGCTACGCCTCCCCCGTGAGGCTAAGGTCCCACCGTTGTTCGCGGGCGCCGTCCTCCCACGGGCAGTCGTCTGTCTCCTCGGTGAGCGTGAATCCAGCCCGTTCGTAGAGGCGGCGAGCGGAGTCGAGGATGTCGACCGTCCAGAGAAAGACACCGTGGTAGCCGGCGTCGCGGCTGAAGTCGACCGCGGTCCGCACGAGGCGCCCGCCCAGCCCGTGTCCGCGGGCTTCACGGTCGACGAAGAACCACCGGAGCTTGGCCCGTCCGGGCTCTTCATCCGTATGGTGAATCGCGACCCAGCCGACGGGCACGCCGTCGGTCTCCGCGACCCACAAGCGGTCGCGCTGCGGGTCGAACTCTTTGAGGAAGACCGGCAGGCCTTCCGAGAAGTACGTCTCGAACACGTTGGTGAAGCCGAACTCTTCCTTGTAGGCGGTGACCTGGCGCTGGAAGCAGAGGCCGAGGTCGCCCGTCCGGCCTTGTCGAATCGAGAATTCCATCGGCCGGTCGGCGCGTGCCAGCATTCGTCGCACGGTCGCGAGGGAGTCGGCCACGACGTTCCGTTCGTGGGCCGACAGGTGGTCGACGAGCTGGCCGGCTTGGCGGTCGGCGCGCCGGTCCAGCTCCTGGAACGCCTTTTTTCCGCGCGACGATAGGTAGAGTTCCTGGGCACGTCCGTCCGACGTCGATGTACGGCGGGTCACGAGACCCTTCTCCTCGAGGCGAGTGACGAGGCGGCTCAGGTAGCCTTGATCGAACCCGGCCACGGCCCGGATATCCTTAGCGGTGCATCCCGGGCGCGTGGCAACCTCGTACAGGATCCGGGCCTCGTGCAAGGTGTGCGGCGTATCCAGGTATCCGCGGCTGAGGGTCCCGATGACGGGCGTGTAAAAGCGGTTGAAGCGGCGGATCTCGCGCACGGCGCCCGCGCCGGCGGCCATGGGTATCCGACAGGACCGCCCCGGAGAAATAGTTGCCGATGTCATGTATATTGGCCCCTGGCTTCAGGGGTCGATGCGGTGGGCGACGACAAAACGGCGGCGGAAGGGGAACGTGACCCGTCCGTTTCGTTCCCGGTATTCGGCCCGCAAGCGGGCCGCCAATTCGGCAACCCAGTCCTCGGCCTCGTCGCCGAGGGCCGCGACGTACGGGCGGAAGGCCGTGGCGCGCAGCCACTGGAGGACAGCGTCGTCGCCGGCGAGACGGTGCACGTAGGTGGTCTCCCAGGCGTCGATCTCGAAACCGACATCCTCGAGAATTCGGATGTACTCCTTGAGCGGACGAACGTGGCGTCCGGTCGGGACGCCTTCCAGCCTTTTCCGCCAGGGTTCACGGGCGGCGTGCTCGCGGATGAGGCGCGATGCCGCGGAGTCGCGGTTCGTCGGGACCTGGAATGCGAGGACGCCGTCGGCTTCGACCCAATTGGCGATGCGCGCAAGGATCTGCTTTGGATTCGGGATCCAGTGGAGGACGGCATTCGCCGCCACGATGTCAACCGGGCCGTCGGGCTCCCATTCGCGGACGTCGCCTTGCAGGAACGTCAGGCGGTTGGACGCGTGGCGTCTGCGCGCCTCTTCGAGCATCGCTGGCGACGCGTCGACGCCGACGACGCGTGCCCGCGTGAACTTCTCTGCAAGGAGTCGAGAGGTCTGGCCGGTGCCGCATCCGAGGTCGAGGATGTCGGTCGCGTCGGGGTGTCCGACGCGGTGAAGCAGGTCTTGGAACGGCCGGAGCCGTTCGGCCGCGAACTGTTCGTACAATTTCGGGTCCCAGTCCGGCATGGCGCGCCTCCTCGTGGCGCCCTCCGCAGGGGCGCGTTGCGTCATGATGGTTTGGGCCGGCGACTGCCGTCTGCCACGTGCGGCGGCCGGACCGGTGGAGCATGCGGGACGCATCGTCATGGGTTCGGTCTCCCGTCGGAGTAGATGGAACGGATTCCGGGCCAAGACGGTGCGTAGAACGCGTCGTCATGTAGGATTGCAAGCAGGCAGACGAGGTTCTCGTAGAAGCCCGCGCGCCTCTCGTGAGACGCGTCGGGGTCCCAGGCGTCGAGCAGTGCGTCGATGTCCAGGGCCGCGCGGCGCGTGAGCCAGTCGATCAGCGTCTGGCGGACGCCGGTGTCGCGCAGGTAGTCGATGGGCACCACCAGGGGCTTGCGGGCGCGGAGGCCTCCTCGGCCGTACGCGTCGTAGAGGCGCTGTTCGGCGCGGTCGAGCCGCCGTTCGGCCAGGCGTGGCCAGCGCGCGAGGAATCGCATCGCCGGGGATTTATGCGGATGACGCTTGATTGGGCTTGCGTGGTCATATGACGAGCATGGGCTTGGGGCGGTGCCGGCTGCCGCCCTATGCGGAACGGTCGGCGGCCGCCTCGCGCCGGCGGGACGTCGCTCCGTCGAGGCCTTGGGGCCCGTGCAGCAGGCGGACGTAAGGGGCGACTGAGCGCATGATCTTGCTTTCGGCCTTCCGGAGGCTTTGCTCGAACGTGGTGCGTGGGGTGCCGACGTCCTTGGCGACATCCTTGGCGGTGCTGCGTCGTGGGACCTCGTAGTATCCGCGGGAAAGCGCCGACTCGAACGCCGACGCCTGGCGCGGCGTGAGGCCGGCGAGCAGGCTGTCTACGGGCAGGAGGACGGTCTGGCTGACCAAGGGCGACCGCAGCTTCCGCTTGGTGAGGATCTCCAAGTCGCCTTTCTCGGAGAGGCGGTCGAGGATCTCGGAGACGCGGGCCTCGTTGACGCAGAGGAAGGAGAAGGATTGCCAGCCAGCCTCAAACGTGAGGGGTTCGTACCGGATGCCGTCGCGTGTCTCGATGGTCCGCGTGACGCCGGTGTCGTAGTCGTGGCTGCACGCGTCTGCGAACGCCTGGAGGTGGTTCCCCGCCTGCATCTCGATCAGGCGGACGGACGGGGCGAAGCTTTCTTCGATGTCTTGACGTAACGCCTGGGCCGCGTCGGCTGTCGGGCTCTTCGTCTCGACGATGTCGCGATCGAAGTTGCACCAGACGTGCAACACCGAATCCGGGTGCCGTTCACTGAGCCGGGCGTACGGGATGTCCCGCCGCATCCGCACCTGCAGATGGAACATGGGGAGGGACGCATGGCCGACGGTGATAAGCGTGTCGCCGTCGCATGACGACGTCCTTGGAACGGCATGGTCCGGGGCACCGGGGCGGTCGTGTTCGTCACGTGACGGTCCAAGGCCTATCGGTCCCAATGCACATCGACCGGCGTGGTCATCGACCCGTGGCGCACCGGCGCAACCGTGACGCCTGCCGAGTCAAGCGGACAATCGTCTGAGGCTCGGCATACGCGGCGTTCGCCGGCCGCGGCCCATTACGTCACCGCTCTCCTCCTCGTGTACGTCTTGTGGGGCTCGACGTACCTGGGGATCAAGGTCGCGGTCGAGCACATCCCACCGCTCCTGACGGCGGGGATCCGGCAGGCAACGGCGGGTGCGGTCCTCTATGCGTGGCTGCGCCTTCGCGGCGTGCCGTCTCCGACGCGGCGCCAGTGGGGGGCCGCCGGCGCCACGGGGGTGCTGCTTCTCACCGTCGGCAACGGGGGCGTCAGCTGGGCGGAGACCCGGGTCGGGGCCGGCTTGGCCTCATTCGTGACGGCGACGGTGCCGCTCTGGATGACGCTTTTCGACGCCGTTCGCCGCAAGACCACCGGCGTGTCGGGGCGGACGCTCGCTGGATTGGCGGTGGGTATGGGCGGCGTGTGGCTGCTGGTCGGCGTGTCGAGCCGCGGCGGCGCCGACCTCGCCGGCGTAATCGCGTTGCTTGTCGCCTCGGCGGGGTTCGCGTGTGGCTCGGTCCTGTCGCAAGCGGTCGTCTTGCCGCGGTCGATTCTTATGACGGCGGCCACCCAGATGGCAGCCGGGGGAGCCGCCCTCCTGGCCGGCTCCGTAGCAT
>CAZXJU010000080.1:0-8358 GCA_964641035.1 uncultured Halobacteriales archaeon
CCGTAGGAGAGCGGCATGCCGGAATCCCGATCCAACGGATCCCCCAACGAGAAGGTCGTCCTCGCCTACAGCGGCGGCCTCGACACCAGCGTCGCCATCCGCTGGCTCCAAGAATCCAAACGCCTCGACGTCGTCGCACTCACCTTGGACCTCGGCCAGGACGAGGCCGACCTCGACGCGATCCTCGCCAAGGCGAAGGCACTCGGCTGCGTCAACGCCTACGCCGTCGACGCCAAAGACGAGTTCTGCGCCGAATACCTCAAACCCGCGATCTGGGCCAACGCCGTCTACGGCGGCAAGTACCCCCTGGCCACCGCCCTCGGCCGGCCGCTGATCGCCAAACACCTGGTCGACGTCGCCCGCAAGGAGGGCGCCAAGTACATCGCACACGGCTGCACCGCCAAAGGCAACGACCAGGTCCGCATCGAGGTCGCCGCCAACGCGCTCGCGCCCGAACTCGAGACGATCGCCCCCATGCGCGAATGGGTCTACACGCGCGACGAAGCCGTCCAATACGCCCAGGACAACGACATCCCCGTGCCCGTCAAGGTCGGCAAGGCCTTCAGCGTCGACGAGAACCTCTGGGGCCGCAGCATCGAAGCCGGCCCCATCGAAGACCCAGAACAGGAACCACCCGAGGAGGCGTTCGCGTGGACCACGAGCCCCCAGGACGCGCCCGACCAGCCGACCACGATCGAGATCGGCTTCACCCACGGCGTACCCACCCACCTCGACGGCGAACCGCTCGCCCCCGTCGAGCTTATCCGCCGCGTCGGCCAGGTCGCCGGCGACAACGGCGTCGGCCGCATCGACCAGATCGAAGACCGCCTCGTCGGCATCAAAAGCCGCGAAGTCTACGAAGTGCCCGCCGCCGTCGCCATCCTCGCCGCGCACCGCGAACTCGAGGCGCTCACCCTCACCAAGGACGTCCTCCAATACAAGCAAGGCGTCGAGAAGACGTTCGCCGAACTCACCTACAACGGCCTCTTCTACAGCCCGCTCACCGAAGCCCTCGTCGCCTTCCTCGAGACCACGCAACAACGCGTGACCGGAACCGTGGCCCTCAAGCTCTACAAAGGCAACGTGACGCCGGCGGCCCGCAAGAGCCCCAACGCCCTCTACACCAAGACGCTCGCCACCTACGGCCACGGCGACCAATACGACCACACCGCCGCCAAGGGCTTCATCACGATCTGGGGCCTGCCGCTCAAAGTCGTCGCCGGCCAAGCCAAGAAGGAGACCCCCACGGATGGAACTCCGGTCCAAACGCCTACGCAAAACGCTTGACCCGGCCGCCCAGGCCTTCTTGGAAAGCGTCGACGAGGACGCCGACCTCGTGGCCGACGACCTGGTCGGAAGCGCCGCCCACGTCCGCGCCCTCGAAGACGCCGACGTCCTCACCGGCACCGAAGCGTCCCAGCTCCTCGAAGCGCTCGGCGTCGCCCGCGACCAGGCGAAGCGTGGCGACTTCCCGCTCGACCCGGCCCACGAAGACGTCCACATGAACGTCGAAGCGTGGCTCACCGACCAGACCGGCGACCTTGGCAAGAAACTCCACACCGCCCGCAGCCGCAACGACCAGGTCGCCCTGGACCTCCGCTTGGCCGCCCGCCGGCACCTCCTATGGACCGCCGACCGCCTCTTCGCGCTCATCGACGCCGCCGAGACCCTCGGCCAGAAGGCACCCGACGCCGTCCTGCCCGGCTTCACCCACCTCCAACCCGCCCAACCCATCTCCTTCGCCCACTGGGCCGGCCTCCACGCCGAACGGTTCCTACGCGACCTCGGCCGCCTACGCGACGCCTACGCCCGCCTCAACGTGAACCCGTTGGGCGCCGCCGCCCTGGCCGGCACCAGCTTCCCCATCGACCCCGACGCCACCGCCCGACGCCTCGGCTTCGACGCCGCCTTCCGCAACAGCCTCGACGCCGTCAGCGACCGCGACTTCCTCGTCGAACTGGCCGCCGCGTGGGCGCAGACCGCCGTCCACGCCAGCCAACTCGCCGAAGACGTCATCCTCTACGCAAGCCCCGCCTACGGGTTCCTCGAACTCGACGACGCGCACGCCACCGGCTCCAGCATCATGCCCCAGAAACGGAACCCCGACGTCTTCGAAGTCGTCCGCGCCGCCGCCGCCACCGCCATCGGCGAACTCACCACCGCCCTGACCGCCATCAAAGGCCTGCCCAGCGCCTACAACCGCGACCTGCAGGAACAGAAACGCGTCCTCGTCACCGGATGGCGCCGCCAACGGAGACTCCTCGCGACCCTCCCCGCCGCCGTCGCCGGCCTCCAGCCGAAGCCCGAACGCATGGCGACCGCCGCCGACGTCGGGTACCTCGACGCCACCGAGGTCGCAGACCACCTGGTCCGCCACGGCGTCCCCTTCCGCGACGCCCACGCCAAGGCCGCCGAACTCGTCCAAGCCGCCCACGAGGCGCACAAGACGCTTGCCGAACTCGACGAAGCGACCGTCCGCCGCATCCTCGGCGACCGCGGCGGCGACCTCGACGCCGTGCTCGGCGCGACCGCCGCACGCGACGCGAAGACCAGCCGCGGCGGCACCGGCCCCGACGCCGTCCGGTCCCAAGCCGACGACCGCGCCGCCGCGCTCGATGAACTCGTCGCGTTCTTCCAAAGCGAGACGAACCGCGTCGCGATGGCCCAAGACGCGCTCTTCCCATCCTCCGACCCCGCCAACGACCTGGTGAACGGACCATGACGCCCGAACTCATGACGAAGCCCAAGCCGCAGACCAAGAAGGACGTCCTGGGAATCCTCGACGTCGCCGACCGGATGCACGACATCATCGCGCTCGGCCGCGACCTCAAGAACACGCTGGGCAAGAACGGCACGCTCGACGTCGCCCAAGGCTACACCCTCGGCCTCCTGTTCGAGAAGTCCAGCACGCGCACACGCCTCAGCTTCGAGGTCGGCTTCCGCAAACTCGGCGGCACCGTCCTCTACCTCAACAAGAACGACATCCAGCTCGGCCGCGGCGAGACGATCCGCGACACCGCCACCGTCTTCAACCGCATGCTCGACGTCGTCATGTACCGCGCGTTCCGGAACCAGGACGTCGCCGAACTCGCCCAACACACGACGATCCCCGTCATCAACGGCCTCGACGACGTGGAACACCCATGCCAGGCGCTCGCCGACGTCATGACGCTCGTCGAGCACTTCGACGCGGACACGCAAGGCAAACACTTCGTCTACGTCGGCGACGCCGCAAACAATGTCGCCCGGTCCTACCTGTACGCGGTGCCGCTGCTCGGCATGGACCTGACGTTCCTGGCGCCCGAAGGCTACCGGCCGGACGCGGCCGCCCTCGAGAAGGCGCGGGCACTTGCGAAGGAGTCCGGAAGCACCATCCGGGTGGATTCGTTCGCCCCGGACAAGCTCGACGGCGCCGACGTCGTGGCCACCGACACGTGGATCTCGATGGGCGACGAGAAGGACGAAGCCCGACGCGTCAAAGACTTCGAAGGCTACACCATCACGCCCGACGTCCTGGCCCACGCCGGGCCCGACGCCGTCTTCCTGCACTGCCTTCCCGCCCACTACGGACAAGAAGTCACCGAAGACGTCGTCCACGGCCCCCAGAGCCTGGTGTTCGACGAGGCCGAGAACCGCATGTGGGTCCAGATGGCGCTCGTGCTCGACGTACTCGGATTGGACCCGCGTCTGACGTGAGTTCGAATACTGTTTAGTATCGGAAATCCGCTGGGACGCGTGATGCGACGCTTTCTCCTGGCCGCGACGCTCGTCCTCGGACTGCTGGCCTTGGCCCCGACGGTTTCGGCCCACGAAGGATCCGTCCACTTGATGGTCGAAGCCCGCGAATCCGCGTGCACGGGTACCCGGACATTCTGCTTCGAGATCACCCAAGGCAACCTCGACGACATCGGTCCCGGAACCGAAGTCGAAGTGACGTTCCGGAACCAAGGCAGCGTCGGCCACCAGTTCTGGGCGACGACCAAAGCCAACGCCGACCCGACGAACCAGGACACGTCAACCGGGACCGCTCTCGGCGGCACGCAGGACCCGGTAAGCCCGGGCGCCAGCGCCACCGTCATGTTCACCATCCCCGACGACGCCCAAGGCTTCTACTTCTGGTGCGACGTCGGGACCCATGAGGCGCAAGGCATGTGGATTCTTCACGACATCACGCCGGCCGACGACGCCGGTGGCGGCTCGCCCGGCCTCGGCGTACCCGTCGTGCTCCTCGTCGGGATGCTGATGGCGTTCGCGTGGAAGCGACGCGCCGCGTGATTCCCGACGTGTTGGGTCCCCGATCGGTTATCGCTTCAGGACACCCACCGCGAACCCGTCGCCGACCGGCAAGATCAGCGACCTGACGCGTTCGTCCCGCGCGAACCGCCGGTTAAACTCCCGGATCGCCTGGATGCCCTGCGCGTCCGGGTGCTCCTCGTCGACGCTCGCATCAAGCAGCCGGCCGAAGGCGAACGCGTTGTCGAACAAGACGAGACCGCCCGGCCGCACGACGCGCGTTCCCTCTTCGAAATAGTTCCAGTAGTTGACCTTGTCCGCGTCGACGAGCATCAGATCGAACTCGTCCTCCTCGAACTCCGCCATGACCGCAAGCGCCTGGCCGGTGCGGGCGTCCACCCGGTCCCCGATGCCGAGCGCCTTGAAATTCCGTCGGGCCACCTCGGTGCATTTGCTCTCCACGTCGATGGTGACGACCTCGCCGTCCTCGCCCATCCCGAAGGCCAGGTTCGCCGCGCTGTAGCCAAAAAGCGTACCCACGTCCAGGGCGCGTCCGGCGCCCGACGCGGCGGCCAGGATCCGCAGCACGCGCGCCTGCTCCGGCGCGACCATGATCGGTGGCAGCCCGGCCGCCTCCGCCGGTGGCCACATGTCCCGCAGGAGACCCAGCTCCTCCTCGGCGAACGTCTCGGCAATGTAGTCGACGAGCGCTTGCGATACCGCACCGCCCTTCAGGCTCATTAGAAAATCACTCGGGCTCGGTCACGCGGCGGATCGAGACGTCGAACACGCCGTTGCGGAACGCGCCGACCTCCTGCTCCGGGTCCACCCGGCACGGCAAGAGGATGACCTGCTGCTTCGGCCGGGCCAGCATCCGCGACCAGACCACGACGTACCGCGACCCGACGGCGTAGCCGAGGGAATCCTCGTCCACGTCCGGGCACTCGACCGTCACGAACACGCGGTCGTCGTCGACGCGAACCTCGTGTGTCCAACGGGCCGGCGCGTGCGTCCGGACCAACTGCCCAGGCCGGGCCTGCGTCGCTTCGTCACGATGCGGGCCGCCTCGGGACTTCTCAGAAGGCATCCGAGTGGCTATCCTATCCGGCGACCCGTATTTCAACCTGCCCGGTGCGCTTCGACTGCGGTCACCGAAACCCTTACCAGCCCAGGCCGTGTGGATGAAGAATCCCATGGCGTCCCAATCCCAGACCGACCTCACCTTCGAACCCGCCGGCCTGCACCGGTGGCGCATCCCCACCTCCTACAAGGACGGCATGAAGACGGAAGGTCTCGTTTTCGCCAGCGAGGCGATGCTCGACTCGATCCGCGAAGACCGCGCCGCGGACCAGGTCGCCAACGTGGCAACCCTGCCGGGCCTCGTCGGCCGGTCGATGGCGATGCCCGACATCCACCTCGGCTACGGGTTCCCCATCGGCGGAGTCGCCGCGTTCGACGCCGACGACGGCGTCGTCAGTCCCGGCGGCGTGGGCTACGACATCAACTGCGGCGTCCGCCTGATCCGCACCGACCTGACCGTCGACGAGGTGCAGCCGAACCTGAAGAGCCTGATCAAGGCGTTGTTCGAAGCCGTGCCGTCCGGCGTCGGGGCCGGCGGCGCCCTCAACACGCGGGGCCAGATGGACGAGGTGCTCGGCGGCGGCGCCGAATGGGCCGTCGAAGAAGGCCTCGGCTGGGACGACGACCTGGCCCACCTGGAGGAGGGCGGCCGCATGGACGAGGCCGACCCGTCCAAGGTGTCCGAACGCGCACGGAAACGCGGTTCGAAACAGGTCGGGTCGCTCGGCAGCGGAAACCACTTCCTCGAGATCCAAGCCGTCGACAAGATCGCCGACGCGGAGACCGCCAAGGCGTGCGGCTTCACCGAAGAGGACCAGGTCGCGATCATGCTGCACACCGGAAGCCGCGGCCTCGGCCACCAGGTCTGCACCGACTATTTGGAGACGCTCGACGCGGCGTCCGGAAAATGGAACATCCCGCTGGCCGACCGCCAGCTGTCGTGCGCTCCGCTATCCAGCCGGGAGGCCGACGACTACATGGCCGCCATGTTCGCCGGCGCCAACTTCGCCTGGGCCAACCGCCAGGTCATCACCCATCAGACGCGGCGCGCGTTCGCCGGCGTCCTCGGCCGCGACGCCGAAGAGATGGGCATGCGCATCGTCTACGACGTGTGCCACAACATGGCCAAACGGGAGGAGCACGACGTCGACGGCAGGCGCCGCAAGCTCGTCGTCCACCGCAAAGGCGCCACCCGCGCCTTCGGCCCTGGCCATCCGCAGGTCCCCGCGGCGTACCAGGATGTCGGCCAGCCGGTGCTCGTGCCCGGCTCGATGGCCACCGGCTCGTGGCTGCTGGTCGGCACCGAAGGCGGGATGCGCGAGTCCTGGGGTTCCAGCTGCCACGGCGCCGGCCGACGCCTCTCGCGCACGGCGGCCAAGAAACAGTTCGAGCATTCCCAGATCGTCAAGGACATGGGACAACGCGGCATCCTGGTCCAATCCCAGACGCGGTCCGGCGTGACGGAGGAGGCGCCGGGCGCGTACAAGGATGTCGACCAGGTCGTCGACGTCGTCCACGACGTGGGGATCGCCCGCAAGGCGGTCCGCCTGCGCCCGATGGGCGTCATCAAGGGATGACCGTGTCCTTTTACGAAAAGTATATTCAAAGCGCCCTAGCATAGCGTGTCGAGGGCGTCCCCGGGCGCAGCTTGGTCGCATGACTACAGAATGGTCCATCCTGCTGGTCGATGATGAGGAGGACATCCTCAGTTCGATGAAGGAATACCTCGAGGTCACAATCCCCGAACTCGAGGTGAAGACGGCGCTCGGCGGCGCCGCCGCGTTGGAGATCCTCGAGGACGGCCCAGTCGACTTGATCATCACGGACTACAAGATGCCTGAGATGGATGGCCTGGAGTTCTTGCGGCGCGCCGCGAAGCTGCATCCGTCCGTCCCGCGGATCATCCTCACCGCGTTCCCGAAGCTCGACTTGGCCATCCAGGCGATCAACGAGGTCGAGGTGGACCGGTTCCTCACCAAGCCGATCCGGCCTGAGGAGCTGGAGAAGGTCGTACTCAGCGTCGTCAAACATAAGGAGCAACCCGGCACGCCCAAGGGCCCGTTCGCCGGGGTCTTGGATCCGTCCAAGAAAAAATAGGGCCGCCTACACGATGGGCGTGGAGGACCCCTCCAGGTCCAACGGCCCCATGCGGGCCACGCGCTTGCGGTACGACGATTTCTCTTTCTCGACACGTTGCTCGTCCCAATCCAGTAGCCGCGCCATGCGGTCGGTGACCGCGTCGAGCGCCGTCAGGCCGACGCCTTCGGCCAACCCGATCGGCAATCGGCGCAGCAGGACGTCCTCCACCGAGTGTGCCCACTCCTCCTGGACCGCGACGTCGACCTCGGCGAGGATCTCCGGACGGTCCGGGGACAACCGTTGCCCGGCGGCCGGGTCGTCGCGGACGCGGTCCAGCACGCGGTGCGCCCGGATCCCGTAGTGGTCGGCCAGGTGCGCCGCCGTGTCCTCGGGCAGGCCGTCGCCTTGTGCCTCCCGGACAAGGTGCGCCCGCATCCGGGGCCAGTCCTTGGATGCGCCCGGAAGCGGGCGGCGCCGCGTGCGGCTCCGGTCGAGACGCCACTGCATGGCGGCCCCGACGCGGTCGACGACGTCGCGCGCGATGTCACGGTACGTCGTGATCTTGCCGCCGACCACGCTGAACAGGCCTTGGGGGCCGCCTTCGGCGGCGTGGTCGACGAACACGTGACGTCGCGTGATCGAGCCCACGTCCTTGTCTTCGCGGTGCGGCAGGGCGCGCAACCCGGCCGTCGTGAACAGGACGTCGTCGCGCGTCAGGTCGATGTCCATGATGCGTCGGGTCTCCTGGATGAGGTAATCGACGTCCTCGTCGTCCGCGTCGACTGTGTCGTTGTCTCCGTCGTACGCCGTGTCCGTGGTGCCCAGCAGCGTGTAGCCGGCCCACGGGATCGCGAAGAAGACGCGCTCCGCGTCGGCGCTTTCCATGATCAGCGCGTGGTGCGTGAACCGTTTGGTCACCAGGTGCACCCCCTTGCTGCGCAGCAGCCGGTTGGGCCCTTCGACGCC
>CAZXJU010000081.1:0-4602 GCA_964641035.1 uncultured Halobacteriales archaeon
GCAGGACGAAGTTCGTGGGGATCGTCTCGAAGAATTGGACGATGCCCAGCTGGAAAACGATCAGGACCATGAGCACGACGAAGAGAAGCGCGAATGCCATGACCGTCGGCAGGACGACACTCTTGCTTTGGCTGACGTAGGTCCGTCCGCGATAGTAGTCGCGTTCCTCCGTGAACAGGGCGTAGATCGTCGGAAGCGCCCGTGACCGGTATACAGCGAGGGCTCCGGCCGTGAAGGCGGCCAACAGGTAGAATGGGGCGTCCACGGTACGGAGCGCCGGCAGGGCGGTCAATCGCTCGACGCCGTCTCGGACGAGGATGCTGGCCAAGCCCGCCAACGCGATGGCGCCGATGAGTGCGATTCGGAAGATCGCGTCCTCCGGGCCTCCTTTCGGCCGGCGGATGGGCGTCCGCATGGCCATATGGAATGTGTAGAACGTGGTGCCGCCCAACGCGAGGCTGAGGATGCCTGCCAGCGCGAGCGCTGCGTCAAACGAGATTTCGACGTTGACCAGGCCGAATCGCTTGAGCACGGCACCGACGAGGATCGTCGACGAAATGATGACCAGGAGGTTCAACAGGATGGACCCCGTCTTGAGCCGTGTCCAGCGGCGGCTGCGTTCGTATTGTTCGCCGCCGCGTTTGTCCGCCCGGATGGTGCGGAACGTCTGCAGTGGGTGGGCCAGTTCGATGGCGACGGCGAAGGCGACAAGACCCGTGCTGGCGACCCACACGCCGAGCCGGTGGGTCGCCCATTCGGAGTAGTTGGCCGTGACACCTGCGGCCCCGACCATGAAGAGGATCCCCCCGAGGATGTATAACGTCAGGGCTGCCCGTTCCCAGCCGGGCCGGTGTTCCTGGACGAATTTTCCGGCCGACGTTTCCTCCATCTCCGGGGGGTGGCGGCGGTCCGTCATCGTCACACCTCCGGCGTGGCTGATTTGATGGCGGTCGCGAACCCGACTTGGGCCAGCGGTACGAGCACGAGGACAAGCAGGTAGCCGATGGTGAGCATGCTACGGCCGCTTCCGCCGAACATGAGCATGACGGACAGCAGGACGATGAGGAAGACGGGTGCCGCGACGACGACGGTGATGTACGATTCGGCGAGGATCCCGAGTGTCTCCAAGAACTTCTTCTGGTCTTGCCGGTTCTCGTAGACGTATTGTTCGCTCTTGGCCAGGAAGAACGTCTTGAGGTCTTCGCCGCTGGAGAGCGCGGTAATCGCGCCTTGCAGGAGGTCCTGGAAGCGGATCGAGGGGCTCCGGTCGATGGCGGCGCTGAGCGCGCTCAGCAGGTCCTTGCCCAGGAGCTGGACGTCCCGCGCGATCCATGCGGCCTCGTTTGCCACCTCTCCGTAGATCGGTTGTTTGGAAAGGCTTTCAAAGATCTTCTCGGGGGTGACACCGGCGCTGGCCATCGTGCTGATGTAGTTTAGGGCGTACGGGAGTTTCGCGTCGATGTCGGTGGCGCGGGAGGCCGCCCGTAGGTCGGGCAGGACTTGGCTCAATAGGTAGATGACGAACGCCAGGAAAATGGGCAGCGGCAAAAGGAAGACGAACAGCGTGGTGGGAAGCGCCAATAGGCCCAATGCAGTCAACCCGGCCAAGGCACCGACGATGACCATGCCCACGCCGAGGACCACGATCATGTTCATGTAGGAATACGCGAGGTAGACGCTGGGGCGCAGGTAGATGTGCGCCTTCTGAAGGCTCAACCGCAGGTGCGTGTTCGCCTTCGCCGACCGGTTGAGTCGAGGGCCAAGGACCCGGTACGCGAATCGTTGGTACCGGTTAAGCGGCACGTTCGATCTCCTGTTCCGGGTCGGGCTCCGTCTCCTTCTTCTTGAGGGCGCCCCGCACCTTGCCCATGAGGCTCTCGGGACGGCGATAGTATTCGGAGACGACCTTCGAGACGTCCGCGATGTGGCGGATTCCCTTGTCGGCCATCCACTCGATGATCATCGTCCGGTCCTCCCATTCCTTGTGGATCTCGTCCCGGGTCATGTTCTTGCGCTCGCGGATCTCTTCGAAGGCATGGGAGTTGCCTAGGAACCGGTGGGTGTCGGTCGCCGGGTCCCAACGGAACACCGTGTTCGTCAGCAGGTCGCTGTTGTCCGGGTCGATCCCGGTGATCTCCGTGACCTCGCGCATCCGACGGACCATCCGGTCGTCGCGCCGTACCTGGACCTGGATCCCGACGACTTCGAGTGTCTGCAGCATGATGCGTGGGATGTTGATCGGTGCGTTCTCAAGCCGGTAGACGGCGCTCATCACGCTGTCGGCGTGCAGGGTGCTGTAGGTCGCGTGGCCCGTCGCCATGGCCTGGAACAAGGTGAGGGCTTCCGGGCCGCGCACCTCACCGACCAGGAGGTATTCAGGGCGCTGGCGCAAAGCCGCCGACAACAGGTCGTACATGTTGATCTCCCCGGACGGCTTGCCGGCACCGCGCTCGGTCCCGAACCCGGAGCGTGTGAGGCCCGCGATCCAATTGTCGTGCGTCAGGTTGATCTCACGCGTGTCCTCGATGGATACGATCTTCTTGTCCGGCGGGATGAATTGGCTGACCGCGTTGAGGGTCGTGGTCTTCCCGCTGGCGGTACCGCCACAGAAGAGCACGCTTTCGCCTTCTTCCATCACGAGCCAGTAGTATGCCGCGATCTCGGGGCTGATGGTCCCCAGCCGGACGAGGTCCGGCGGCGTCAGGGGGTCGGCACGGAACTTCCGGATTGTGAACGAACTGCCGCGCGTGGTCACTTCCCGCCCGAGCGTCGCCTGCAACCGGCTCGTGTCCGGCAGCGTCGCGTCGAGCAGCGGCTCGGCGATGCTGATGTGCTTGCCGCTGCGTTGCGCCAACCGGATCACGAACGCGTCCAGATCCGTCTCCTGCTCGAAGACGACGTTCGACCGGATGGATTCGTATTGCCGATGGAAGATGTAGATCGGGATTCCTGGCCCGTCGCATGAGATGTCCTCGATCATCGGGTCGCGCATCATGACATCGACGGGGCCGTACCCCAGAAAGTCGCGTACGATGTAGTACAGGATCCGCTGCTTGGAGACCTCGTCGATGAGGATGGAATGGTCGACGATCGCCCGTTCCACGGCGTCATGGAGGTATTCCTCCCATTCGGCGTGCGCCCCGCTGCGGCGGCCGTCGAGCGTGCGGACGAGGGTGTCCTTGATGAAATCCAACATCTCTTTCTCGAGGTCCGTCAGCGTCGGTTCGATCGCGTCGTAGAGGTAGCGGTTCGTCGACGCGTCGTAGATGATCCGGATGTATGAGCGCCCTTCGAGGACGGTGGTGAACTCCACCTGCTTGTGATCCTCTTCGGTGATCTCAGGGATGACGGTGATGGGGCGCGACGGGTCCAACCCCAGCTGGGGCGCCATGTCGCGCACCCGTTCGGCGTGCTTGGCCGCCTCCTGGCGGACGCGGCGGCGATCCTTCGCCTTTCGGGCCAGTTCTTTGGCGCGCCGCTCCATTTCCTCGGCTTCCGCCATATCCTGGCGCAGCCGCATCTTGTCCTGGTGCTTCATCCGGCGCAGCAGCGCCCGCGTCTGGTCGGTGGGGGCGAGGCTGCCGGCGTCCTTGTCTGCGTCCGCCGTCGCCTCCAGGCCGGGAACCGCGGTCGTCGTTTCCGGGTCGACGTCTTCCGCGGGCGGCTCGGCTGCCGGGGTGCGTGGGGAGACGCGTTCGTCGGCTTTGCCCGCCGGCCGCTTTTTCCGGCCGCGTTCACGGCCCATCCGGCTGGCCAACGTGTCGCCAGTCTCGTCAGACGAGTCCTCAGGCTCCGCCTCGCGCACCTCCGATTCCGCCGAAGGCTTCGCACGGGCTGGGATCCGTCCTTGCACCCGGTCGGAGAGGTTCTCCTCCTCCTCCTCCGTTTCGGACGAGTCCTCGTCCGACTCGTCCTTCTTTCCGCCCTTCATGCGGTCTTTGAGGCTTTCTGCCATAATGGATCGTCCGTGAGGTGGCGCGCATCCTCAGGCCGCATGCGCCGCCAAGGATAGTCCGGTTCCGAATTCCCCCGCTCTCATTAAAAACACTGCCCTATTGGCCCCTTGGAGGGCCGTTACCTTATGCGCCCGGCGGCGAACGACCCCGTTATCGAGAGGGCCGCCTGGCTGCGCTGGTATTCGACGGGTCCGACGCGGTTCGGCAGGCCGACCCCTTCGACGGTCATGAGGTTTTTGTCGGCCTCGCGGCGCATCTCGACGACGCCGTCGGCCAAGTGTTTGATGGTCTGCACCTCGGACTCCGTATGCATCCCCTGTTCCAGCAGCAGGAGCGTGGTCGCGCCGGCCATCCGGGCCTTCCCGGAAAGCACCTGGAGGTAGCGGAACGCCGCCTGGGCGTTTGTGTAGGCGATGAGCGTGCTTACCGAGTCGAAGACGAGCCGATGCTCGGCGTGCTGCTTGATGATGGACCGCTGCACGTTGTTAAGGCTAAGGCTCAACGCGTTGAAATTCATCAGCCCGTCGACGTACTCGACGTTCTTGATGGGTTCTGCGGCCCCGATCGATTTGCTGTACGTGTCGACGTAATAGATGAGGCCGTTCTTCTCGAAGTCGGCGTACTTGTCGTCCAGCTCGCCCATATG
>CAZXJU010000081.1:4702-8276 GCA_964641035.1 uncultured Halobacteriales archaeon
CGCGCCCGGTCGAAGGATTCCGGGCGCGTCGAGTCGACGAGGATGATCACACCGAGCGCCTGGCCTGCGATGGTCCGCAGCGCCGAATCAAAGCGCTCCTGGCCCGGGGTACCGAAGAGGTCTGCGGCGATGCCGCCCATCTGCACCTTGCCGTGATCCATCGTGACGGTGGTCCCCAGACGGTCGACGCTTACGGCGGAGTCGGAGACGGCGTGGATGAAGTTCGATTTGCCGGCGTTGTGGGGTCCCGTAATCACGATCTTTGGGACGTACACGAAGACGCCGCCGGGACGGATCGTCTTGAACAGGCGGGGCCGGGTGTCCGGCGTCTTGATCCACCCGGCTCGCCGGAGGGAGAAATACTGGCCGAAGGTGATCCGGTCCTCGACCCCCCGGATTTCGACGGCCGCATCGAACGATTCCAGAACGTCGTCCACCTCCTGGCCGTAGCCCCAACGCGTGAACAGGGACGCGGAGAGCGGGAACCGTTTGATCGCGCGGTGGATATCGGCAAACGCCTTCGTGAACGCGGCGACGGACGTGTTGTCGATGAGGGTCGAGAGGCCATCGAAGGCCAGCATGGCGTCCGGGTGCTCTTCCGCCGCTTTCTCCAAGGCGGCCACGACGTCCCCGGCGTCCTTTGGGTCGCGCACGTGGTACGTCACGTCTTCTTGGCCGCCCATTAACGCGGAGAATGAATCGATGAAGATGAGCCGTTCGATTCGGTCTGACGGGTCGAAGCCGTATTCGCGCATCGCTTCCAGGATGGAGGAGGGCGCCCGGTTGGTGACTACGTAGACGACTGTTCCTCCCGCGCGCAGGCGCGCGTCGGTGGCCTGGTAAAGGAACGGTTCCGCTTCGACGCCGGGATCGTTCTGGAGAAGAACGGACGTACGCTCCGGGATGGGTGCGAGCAACCCGTCCAGCTGCGGAATCCCGATCGTCTGGGTCTGCGCCATGGCGTCACTCTGACAAGGATCGCACGGACTCGAGCACCGGGTCGAACTTCGTGAGGATGCCAGCCACGTCGGCGGCCGCGTCGCCAAGGATGGCCAGCAGCAGGTCCGGCGTGGCTCCCATCACCAAAAGCTTCGCGTCTTCCGTCTCCACCACGACATGCCGAGGCGGATGGTCCCCGACTTCGGCCACCGCCGTCTCGGCCGCCCCCATCATCATGGCGCTCATGGCCGCCACCATCTCCTGGTTTACCGGCCGGCGCGACACGTCGACGACGTTGATGCCGTCGCGGCTGATTAGGAATGCGCCGAGGACGCCGTCTTGACCGCAGAGTTTCTCCAACTCGGTACGGATTTGTTCACGCGCGCTAGCCATCTTGCTTCTCCTGTTCGTTGACGTCCCGGCCTGGTCCGAGATGGATCGTCATGGCCGTGCCGCCGGTGCGGTCGATGCGGACCGAGCTGTTGAAGAGCTCGGATAGGGCGCCGTGGAGCATGCCGGCCACGAACGCGGGTATCAGCGGGGCGTCGGGGTCGGTCGTCCCGGCCGGGGCGAACCGTGCGTTGGCGGTCCTGTGGAAGACGCCGTCGATGCGCAGTCGGCCGAAACCGGCCTCGTCCAATTCCTTCGCCAGACGGTTCATCGCCTGCTCCAAGTCGTCGTCGTCGAGGACTTTGGCCAGGAAGTGACGCCCCACATCGTTGCCCTGGTCGAACAGCAGCGCCTCCGCCAACGACACCGCGTCCGGCGGCACGTCGAGGACCGCGAGTTTTTGGCCCACGTCGGCCAGGGTGGCGGTGGCCTTTCGTCCACCGATCAACGAAAACATGGTATCTTTGAGACCTCTCCACGTGTCCAGTGACGCCAGCCGTCCCGCTGACTGCTGGATGCTTGGCGCGGGCTGGCCGGGGGCCACGATGGCGCCCGATGGCACGCCCGTCATATATATATGGTGAAGCGAGGAGACGCCAACGGCCGCGGTCATGCGTCCTCCTTTTCCGCCTTGCGTCGCAACAGCTCCATCGAACGCGCGAACGACTTGTCCCGCTGTTCGGCGGCTCGGCGCTCGCGGAGGACCTCTCGGACGGTTTCGACCACCTGCTCCGGCTGGAGCGGTTTAGTGATGAAGTTCTCGACGCCCGTCTCGTTGATCGCCTTGACGGCGATGTTCAGGTCTGGGAAGGCCGTGATCAGGATCGCCGGCGTGTCGGGCGCGTGTTCGCGCGCCTGCGTCAGGAAATCCAGGCCGTTCATTCCCGGCATCTTGTAATCCGTGAGAATCAGGTCGAACGAGGTCTCCTTCAGCCGTTCCAGGCCCTTGTGTCCGTTCGCGGCCGTCTCCACCTCGGTGTTCGATAGGGAAACCTCGAACAGGGTCTTCAACGAGGAAAGGATGTCATCCTCGTCGTCAACAATCAAGATTCGCTGGACCCTCGTTGGCGTGAGGCCGCCCTCGTTTGCATCAGCGTCGTCAGCCACGGCCGAAATGCTCCGGGCCCCGTGTTACCCCTATTGGGTCCATAACCGTTGCGTTTAGGGAAGCCTTGCACAATATTTCGTGGCCCGACCAACTTCCCGACCCCTGACACCCGCGACCCGCCATGCCCGACACGGCCGTCCTCCCTCAAGAAACCCAGTTTCACCCAACCCCCCAAAACCTAGAGATACGAGGGACGCCCAACCCCCTCTCGTGCGGAAGTCCTTCAAGTACCGCCTCTACCCGACCCGCACCCAAGCCGGTGCGATCGCGGCGCACCTGGGCGCGTGCCGCCGCCTCTACAACGCGATGCTTGAACAGCGTCGGACCGCGTGGCGCGAGCACGGCCGCAGCATCAGTTTTGCCGAGCAGTCGCGCCAGATCGTGGACGTGGTGCGGCACCTGCCCGAGTACGCGGCGGTGTACAGTCAGTTGTTGCGGGACGTGGCGCGCCGCCTCGACCGGGCCTTCCAAGCGTTCTTCCGCCGCATCCAGCGCGGCGAGAAGCCCGGCTACCCGCGTTTCAAGGGCCGGAACCGGTACGCCAGCCTGACTTACCCGCAGGCCGGGACCAAGGGCGTGCGCATCAAGGACGACCGGGTGACCTTCTCGAAACTCGCGGAAAACGTCCGGTTCGTCCTGCACCGGCCGATCGAAGGCCGCATCAAGACCGCGACGATCCGCCAGGAGGCCGACCGCTGGTTCCTCATCCTCTCATGCGACGACGTGCCGCCGGCGATCAAGGCCGGCGCGGGGACGGTCGGTCTCGACGTCGGCGTTCGGCACCTAGCCACCCTCGACACGGGAGAACGCATCGAGAACCCCCGCTTCGAACAACGTTCCTTGCAGCGGCTGCGCAAAGCGCACCGGCGGGTCAGCCGGCGCCGCAAAGGCAGCCGGCGGCGCGCCAAGGCGGTCCTCCTGCTGCAGAAGGCGTACGCGTGTGTCAAGGACCAACGCCGCTACCACTATCACAAGGTCGCCCGGGACCTGGTCGAACGGTACGGACGTGTCGCCGTGGAGGCGATCCGACCGTCACACATGGAGGGTTCACGACGCGTCAACCGTTCGATCCGGGACGCGTCCTGGAGAATGTTCCTCGAAATCGTGCGCCGCAAAGCGGAGGAAGCTGGCGGCGTC
>CAZXJU010000082.1:0-8186 GCA_964641035.1 uncultured Halobacteriales archaeon
GCGCTCGTCTCGACCAACGGCCCTTCGAGCGCCGTGGCCGGCGCGAACGCGATCGCGTGGACCAGCATGTCGTACGTCCCTTCCGTCTCCTTGAAGAACGCCTCGACCTCCGCCTCCACCGTGACGTCGGCTTCGAGCCACTTCTCGATCCAGTCCTTTCCTTTGATGAGTTGCATCACGCGGCTGCGGAACCGTTTCTGCGTCCCGAGCGTGACCTTGGCACCGGCCTCCGCCAGCTTGTTCGCGATCGCCCAGGCGATGCTGTCTTCGCTGGCGACGCCGAAGACGAGCGCCCGCTTGCCGGTCAAGTCCAACATGGCTGTTCCCGGAGTTCGCAAAGGGGGCGCGCTTTTGCGGCTTTCGGTGCAAGAATGATCCTGGGGAAAGAAGAGGGGAGAGGCCGTTTGACGTCACTTCTTCTTATTCGGCGTCGTCGGTGCCGGTTGCTTCGTAGGAGTCGACGGCGTCTTTGGGTTCTTCTTTGCCATAACCAAGCCTCACCTCCTGCCCAGACCGCGGGGAAGCGTCGGACCGTGAACCGGCCGCGCGGCGCCGCACCAGGGTCCCTAGGACGAGGACGTAGGGACATCCGGAGCGGGTGAGAAGGGCCATCGGAGGCAGCCGCGCAGCGGCGCCCATCGGATTCGCGTCCCGTCTATGAAGCCTTCGGACGCGCCGGTCAGCGTTGCACGAACCGCGCCCGGAGGCCGCGTTCCGCCGCGTCGGCCAACACGCGGATCAAGCGGTCCAGGTCGTCGGCGAACAGGTCGTAGAACGACTGGCGGCGCACCCGGACGACGGTGTCGGCGACCTCGACCGCCTCCTGGCCGGCCGCCATCGTCTCGGTCGGTGCGTCGGGCCCGTGGCCGTGGCGGACCACGGGACGGTTCCATCCGCCCACGACCGTGACCACGCCGTCGTCCGTCTCGATGTGGCAGACGGCGGCCCAGTCGTCGGACCCCTGCCGGGACACCCAATGGAACTGGGGCCCCTGCTCCGCCTGCGCCCGGAGCGCCTCGGCGGCCCGCGTGTACGCGTCCAACGCCCGCTGGGCGGCGACGGCCTTGTCCGGCGCTGCCCCGGCCGCATCCACATTCCGGATGACGGCGACGTCTTCGGCGGCCACCGTGCGCCGGAGGATGCCGCGCGTGTCGTGGACGACCTCCCAGAGGAACTGGCGTTCTTCGGCCCGCCAAGCAGGCCGTTGGCCGACAACGGTCCCGTCGGCGTCCTCCAGGAGAAGCTCGATCTGGCCGCGCACGTCCGGCTCGATGCCCGACCCCCTTGTAAACCCGTCGCGGCAGGCCGCCGCAATTCGAGCCGTTTAAATAAGGTAGCTCGCCTTGTTCTCGCGTCGGGCCTTCAGGCCCTGCGTGGGATAGAGGAGTCGCACTATGGCAAGCGAAGAAGCAGGCGGAGGCAGTTCCCCTGGCAAGGTGTTCGGGTTCGAAGACGAGGAACAGATGGCCACCTTGAAGGAGATCAAGGTGAAGCTGCCCGTCAGCCAGCACATCAAGTTGCACAGCCTGAAGATCACGCGCAACAAGTCGATCAGCGACGTCGTGGCCCAAGCGCTCGAGGACTATTTTTCAAAACTCGAGCAGGGACCCGAATCGGACGACTGAAGTCTCTTCGCGGAAAGAATCAGCTGGACGTCGAGTCCGGAACCTCGTCAATGACCCATTGTGCCGTGGACGTCACGGCGCGGACGCAGGTCGCGGGGTTCGCGCTCAAGATGCCGTGCATGTATGACACGCACGTCCGGCTGTCGTCTTCAAAGTCGTCACCGGGGGAATCGGTCGCCATCGTGTTCGGCACTAGCAGAACGACGGCGACGAGCCCCAGGAGTATCCACCCACGCATCAGATTCACCTAGGAATTGCAACGGACTCCCCCACTTAAGGGGGTCTATCTTTTCCAATTGGGCCAAGGGGAAATTGGCCAATTTGGACCCATCCCGAATGCGGCGCGAATGTCCTTGGAGACCTCTTCCGATGGCTTGTCCCGCCAAGCGGCGGACCTTGGGCTTGTCATGCGACGTGCGATTGCCTTCCTAATCCTGCCCCTATTCCTCATTGGGTCGAGCGCGGCCGAAGCCACCCCGAACGGCGTGGTTTGCGATCAAATGGCGATGGACGGTTCCTTCAAGGCCATGGCCGACGAATACCGGATTTGGTTTCGCCCGTCGGGCGACGACGCCGCACCCGAGCTGGACGGGTTCCGCCTGAAGGCGGGCGGGCTTGACGTGCACGAATTCCAGTACGTCGGGGCGCTCCGAGCCTCCAGTGCAGGCGTGCCGATCATCGATTCACGGCCGACGGAATCGAACCAGACATACGCGCACGGGGAAGCCGTGGTGCAATTGGTCCGGAGCCATCCGAACGCCGAGATTCGGCTCGTCGACGACCCAGGCACCGGTTCGGGCACCCTGATATTCGACGCGACGTACCGGCTCTTCGCAAACCAATCGCAAGCGGACGGGTGGGAGGACTCGACCAGCGTCCAATACACGACGGGATCCGACCCCAAGGTCGAACCGTTCTTCGTGGTCCCCGAAGAGCGCCTAATTCTGAGTGGCCAGGTCGCCAGGCTAGTGGCCACAGGCAGCCTCGGCTTGTGGTTCCACGGATTCGACATTCAAGTCACTGAGCCCGACGGCACAGCGACCACGTACGCCGGGTATCCTGAGAGTCATCAGGCCAACGAGGGGCCGTTCGAGGCGGAAGCCGACTCTTGGCGGGACTACTTGCTCCGGGTAGACGACGCCCGCCATCTCGAAATCGGATGGGACGGCCTGACCGACCTCTTCGCTGCGGAATTGGACCTTGAAGGCCGAGGTAAGGCGATGGCGGCCGGGACCCATGGGACCGTTCATGGCCCCCACGGGCCGGAGGACCATGACGGGACGGACGTGGTCCTCGAAGGGGACGTCACCATGACGGCCCGCTACTACGATTCGGCAGGGACCGACCGGATCGCGCTGGATTTGGCCGCTCCTGCCCGAGCGGCAGCCCCTGCCGCGACACCCATGGCCCCGTTCGGCGGCCTGGGCTGGCTGGCCTTCACGGGAATCCTCGTCGCGTTCGTGGGCGCCGGCGTCGCGGTGCCGGTCGCCCTGCGGACGTGGCAGCGTCGTTCGCCACCGATGCCCCCGCAGCGGGTCGATGCGGCGCAACGGCACGAGGATCCCGCCGCGGCCGCCGGCAAACGAATCAGCAGCCTTCTCGATGAGGGCGAAGGGAAACAAGCCGTCCCGTTGCTCCAGAAGGAGGTGCGGAAGCGGCCGAAAAGCCCCGAGCTCCGGTACGCGCTCGGGGTCGCCTTTGGCCAAGCCGGCACGGTCGGCCGGGCCCTCGTCCACCTGGATTATGCGTTGCGCCAAGACCACTCGTTCCTCGGCATGCTGGTCTCGGACCCGCGGACGAAACCGTTCCGGCACAATCCGGCGGTCGCGCGCATGGTACGCCGGGCGGCCCGGCGGTTTCACGACGAGGCGCACCGCGGCTACGCCTAACGAGTCCGCGCCCCTGAGACGTTTTTGGTCCAGGTGACGGGGAAAAAAAATCGTTCATCCCACGATGGCGACGGCGCCCAGCGTCCTAGGAGTCGGATGCCGCCGCGTCGACGTCCACGCTACTGGGACGTCTGGACGACCTGCTTCTGCCGGGCGCGCTCTTCCTCGAAATACTCCTCGAGCGCCTCGGCTACAAACCGGCTGATCGGCTGGCTCTTAAGGATCCGCAGCCGGTGCAGCTTCATCACCTGCTCCATCGGGAGCCGGAGTTTCACTTGCCGAATCTCGTCGGGGTCCGTCGTCTTGATTCCCATGAGATGGTCGTCCGTGATCATGTAGTCCAACCCACCCGTCCCTTCTTGGTCCGGACCTCTGCCAACGCAGGGGGTTTATGAAACCCCGTCGGAACGGAGCGGACGGGAAAAAGGGAAAAAGTCCCCTTTGGGCGCGGGAGGGGAAAACGGCCGCCAGCGATACCGTATTCAAACAGGAGCATCGACGTAAGGTATGATGACTGTCCGGAGGACCCTCCTGATCGCCGCAATCGCCGTGCTTGCCATGGCGAGCGCCGCCGAGGCGCGCGGCCCCCCGGCGTTCGTAGGGTCGTTGTCGGCCGCACCGGACGTGGCCCAGGGCGCAACCGCTTCCGGCGGCAAGGCGCAGGGCCTGGCCGCCATGGCGTCCGTGGCCGAGCCGGCCAACGAGCCTCCCGCGACGGCGTCGCCCACCCCGACCACGACGTCCGATGTCCCTTCACCCACCGAGACGGCGGACGAGCTGGTCCAGGACTTGGACGACGCGGGCCTCCCAATCGAGGCGCCGAAGGCGCCCGGGCCGGCCGCACCGCCGGCTCCCGGAATCCCCGACCTGCCGGACGTGCCGGCCCCGGCCCCCGCGCCTCGCCTGCCGAGCACCGCGGAGGTCGCCACGACGTGGGCCCCGATCGGCCTGATGGCGATCGCGGTGGCCGTCGGTCTGGCACCCGCCATCTCCGGACGCGGCCCGTTCCGCCGGACGAGCCCCGCGGATTCCCATGCGCCGGAGGTAGACACGTCGTCGGTCCGCCGCGCGTTGGACCTCATCGCCGGCGGCCAGGCACCCGAAGCGGCACGTGCCATGCAACGGGCGTTGCAACGCCGGCCGGCGGACCCGGAGGCCCGATACGTGCTTGGTGTCGCCTTGGCGCGCGACGGCCTGGTCGGTCAGGCGTTGCGGGAACTGGAATACGCGATCCGGCTCAACGACGTCTTCCTGGGACTGATGGTACGGGACCCGGCGCTGGAGGGGTTCGTCTCCCGGCCGGAAGTCCACCGGTTCATCCGGCGTCACGCACGCTCGTTCCACGACCGGGTCCACCGGGCCTACGTGTGACGGCGAAGCGTTCTTACCGGACTCCGCCCGTGCCCACCGCGTGCTGCGGATCTCCCGGCTACGGTTTCCCGAACGGTCGTTCACGCAGCAGGAGCTGGAACGGGCATTCAAGGAGGCCGACTTCGGCCGCGTCCGGATCCCTGGACGAAAACAGGTGATGGACGCGCACGAGGTCCGTGGCCTCTTCCAGACGTACCTCATGATGGCCGGCGGCACGTGGGCGGGCCCGAACTCCGAGACCATCGAAGTGCCGGACGACGCCCGGCCCTTCGTCGAGGCGCTCCGGCGCGTCCACGGGCGCCTGGTCGACGACGGGGAAGAAGACGCGTTCGTGATCGAGCCGGCCGCCGACGCGTAGCGGCTTACGACTCCTTTGGTTCGTACAGGAAGACGTCTCCGCAGGCCGGACAGAAAAGCGGCTTGCCCGGCGTCAACAGTTCCGTGTCCTCCGGCTCCTCGAGCACGTGCGCCAGGAACCCATCGGCGTCCGTCAAGAAGTCATGGTCGCGGCCGCAGCGGGGGCAGGCGACGCCGCCGGAGGCGGGCGCGACGCGGCGGGCCTTCTTGGTTCGCGCCGATTGTGCCTTCTCCAGCTCCTTCGCCCGCCTCTTGAGGGCGTCCCGCTGGTTGTCCAACCGTTCGATCTCTTGATCGATGTCCCGGATCCGGCGGCGGACCTGGGACAGGAGGTCGTCCCCTTCGAGTTCACGGCGGCGTACTAGCGGCATCTTGGGCCTCGTGTCGCGCCAGCAGTGGCCTCCCCTATAAATCCGTCATGGTGGGGTTCTCTTGGGCGGGGCGCTCGTCGAGCCAGGCCGCCAGCTGCGCACGCGTCGGCGGCTGGTGCGCGTCGGCGGTCAAGAGGGCGCCGGCTACCGCGTTGGCCACTTCCAGGCGTTCCGCCGCATCGAGGCCGAGCAGGTAGCCGAGCAGGTCGCCGGCGTTCCACGCGTCGCCGGCGCCGGTGCGGTGCTTCGGTGTCACCAGGACGGTGGCGACCCGCACGGTCTTGCCGTCGTGGACGGTGAGGGAACGGTCGGCGGTGTGCGCGTCGATCCGACCGGAAAACGATCCCGCCAGCGCCGCCACGGCCTCCTCCAGACCGCCGGGATCTTCGCCGGCGGCCAAGCGTCCGTAATGGTGCGCCTCGGCCTCGTTGACCGCCCAGACGTCCAACTGGTCGCGCACCGTCGGGTGCTGCATCAAGGCGTTCGCGTCCTCGTCCGGCCGGTGGGTGGGGTCCGACGTGTCGAGCATCGTCAACCCGCCGGCACGGGCGACGACCTCGGCCAACAGGTCCGTGGCGTGGCCGCCGGCCTGGCTCCAATTGCCGAAGAGGACGGCGTCGGCCTGCTCGATGGCCTCCCAGTCCTCGGATGTCAAGTCGTCGGGGGAGACCTCGGCAAGCGGCCCCGGGTCCGAGAGCATGACGTTGGCGCCGTCTTCGAACTCCAACGCGACCGTGGAGGCATTGCGCGAGGACGCCTTCACGCCCGCCAGGTCGACACCCAGCGGCGCGAGGACTCGTTCCAGGAGGTCCCGCCCGCCCTGGTCCGCGTGCGCCACCAGCCGAACGGACACCCCCAGGCGCCCCAGGGCGTACGCCGTGTTCGCCGCATCCCCACCCACGCGCAGCGTCTGCGCCCTCGTCGGCAGGTTCCCGCCGCCGCGGCCGTGGATGCCCGCCACGCGCTTTGAGAAGGCCGCCAGCGGCGGCAACGGGACGAACCGGTCGACGAAGAAATCCGGAAGCACCACGACCCGGCGGTCCGCCAGTTCGTCCCCGGCGTCTTGGACGCGTCGGGCCAGCGTGCGCATGCCAACGGCAAGCCTCCGCGGCCGTATAAGCGGTTCCAACCGACGCCCGAACCCTTTTTATCGACGGTGGAAGCTGGAAAGGGGCGCATGGACTTCTTCCAGAGCCAGCTGACCACCGTCCACGACTTCGGCACACGCAGCCGCAAGGACATGCTGGCGGACCTCAACGCGTATGCCGACGAGCGGCGCGTCGGCCTGGTCATCCCCGCCCTTCTGGAGGACAGTCAGGGCGAGGCGTTCTCCCGGATCCTGAAGGAGTTGAAGCAGGCGGAATTCCTGAACGAACTGATTGTCCCGCTCTCGGCGGAGACCGCGGAACAGGCCGACGAACTCCGCCGGCGCCTGCACGACCTGCCGTTCGACACGCGCGTGCTCTGGTGCGAACACCCGACCGTCGTCAGCCTCGTCGATGACTTGGCGACGTCCGGCATCGACATCCCGTCCCGTACGGGCAAAGGATACGCCGTCTGGCTGGGGATCGGGGTGGCCGCCCTCAACAACCAAACGATTGTCTTTCATGACGCGGACATCCACGACTACAGCGTCGACGTCCCCGCCCGACTCGCCTACCCCTTGGTCCACAAGGACCTCGACTTCTTCTATTCCAAGGCGTACTATTCTCGCCTGACGCACAGCCGCTTCTACGGACGCGTCGTCCGCCTCTTCGTCTGGCCCTTCTTGGACAGCCTCATCAAACTCAACGGCCAATCGAGCAGCTTCCTCAGTTACCTGCGCAGCTTCCGATACCCGCTCAGCGGCGAGTTCGCCCTCAGCGCCGACCTGGCCAAGAACGTGCGCATCCCGACCGATTGGGGCCTCGAGATGAGCCTCTTGAGCGAAGTCTACCGGAACACGTCGATGAAACGGATCTGCCAGGTCGACCTGGGCACCTACAGCCACAAACATCGCGAGGTCGGCGACACCAGCGACGACGGGCTGCTCCGGATGGTCCGGGACATCGTGATGACGACGCTGCGGACGTACACCGAGACGGAAGGCTTCGTCGTCTCACCCGACGTCCTGCGCGCCCTGCGTGTCCTCTACCGTCGTTCCGCCCAGGAGTACATCCTCAAATACTTCGTCGACGCAGCCGTCAACGGCCTCGACTACGAACGCCACAAGGAGGAAACGACGATCGAACAGTTCGCCGGCATCGTCACCGAGGCCGGCGACCAATTCATCGACGAGCCTGGCGCCGGCCAGATCCCCGACTGGTTGCGCGTGCTCTCGGCACGCAAGGACATGAACCGCATGCTGACCGCGACCACCCGGCGCTTCGAGAAGCGGATGGAAGAGGCACGCGAGGTGGCGGAGGCGCGATGAACGCCCACGGGAAGCCCTCGCTCGTCGTCTTCGACATGGACCGGACGCTCCTGCATGGCCGCGTCGCGATCACCTGGGCCCGCCACGCCGACATCGAGGACGACGTCCGCCGCATCATCGAGGAACGCCGCGACGGCGACATCGACGGCGTCGAATCCGC
>CAZXJU010000083.1:0-3092 GCA_964641035.1 uncultured Halobacteriales archaeon
GTCGTTTCCACTTTGAACGCAAGCGTTCTTCAACCCGGCCAACGGGTCATCCCCGGGTTGTGCGGAGCCGATGCCCGCCAACGGTACGGTCAAAAACAAGAGTACGACGACGAACGTTCCGATACCTTTCATCTGGACCACCCTGGGCTTGCGGCCACCACCGCGGAGCGGGGACGGGCCGTCCAGCGTTAAGTAGGGTCGGTCTGCGCGTTTTCGTGAAACCCGGCCGTCGTGAGGACGCGCGTCCCGTCCGCTACTCCTGTCGGTCGCCGCCTACGGGCGCGACCGCCGGGCGAGAACGGCCGCGACGGCGACGGCCCCGGCCAGGACGACTATGGCGGCCGGCGCGGGGGACCGCGCGGAACCGGTCGCGTCGCCGTCGCGGTCCGGCAGGTTCGGCGCGGGGCTCGTGGGCGCCGTCGTCGTCCCCGTCCCGGTCCCGGTGTCGTACACCAACCGGTAGAAGTCGGCGGCGCCTTCGGCCGTCAGGTCCTGTGGCGGCAGTTCGGACAGTACCTCGTCGACGAGGTCTTCCTCCACGACGAGCCACGACGTCTTCGTGGTCTCGATTTGGTGCGCCAAGCCGTGCAGCAGCAGTTCGGCCTCCAATGCCGCCGATTCGACGGGGTCACTGGTTCGGGCGATCGCCCGCTCCAAGGTGGCCGCCTTCTGCCGGGCCCACAACCGGTCGACCTCCGGGCGGACCGCCAGGTCGGCCGTGGACATGGTGAACTCGAACGCGACCGGGCCGTCGGGGCCGCGTGCGGCGACGATGGCGGTCACGTTGTCGGCCAGCGTCGACGCGTTGAGGCGCACCGCGTACAGCAGGTGTGACCCGGCGTACACGTCCGGGACCGGGTTCGGGTAGGCGTCCCAGACGGTCGCCCCGTCGAAGGTGACGACGACGTCCTTGAGTAGCGGCGTCGCGATGCGGGCGTAGAACCCTTCGAGGGCCGCCGCCACGTCGTCGGCCGGATCGACGGCCTGGTAGAATCCACGGGTGGAGGCGGCCAGTTCGCCCAGGAACGTATCGTCGCGGTCAAAGCCGATTCCGATCGCGTGCAGGCGCGCGTCGTCGGTGTTCTTTTCCGCCAGCGACGCGACGATCTCGGGTTTCGAGACGATGCCCGCCGTCGGTTGACCGTCGGTGATCAGCACGACCATCCCGACCCGGTCTTCAGGCGTCGCGTCGAGCAGCGTCAGGGCGCGGGAGACGGCGCTCTCGATGTCGGTGCTTCCCCGCGCGTCGATTCCGGCGACCCATTCGCGGGCCGCCACGAGGTCCGTGCTCGGCCGCAGCTCCGAGTCGAAGACGTCGATGCGGTCGTCGAACGAGACGAGTCCGAACCGGTCCTCGGGACCCAATTGCCCCAGAATCACGTCGAGGGCGTCACGCGCCTGAACGATCTTGGTGCCGCCCATGGACCCGGACCGGTCGAGCACGAAGACGATGTCTTTCGGCAGGACGGACGCCTTTGCGTCCGGCAGGAGCGCGAAGAGCGCGCTGCGGTTTCCTTCGGTGCCGGAAACGAGCATGGTGGCGCGGTACGCGGACTCGTCGGGGTCGATCGTGAGGACGAGGTCGTCGCCCACGAAGTCGGTCGCCTCGTAATCCCAACCGGCGGTCGTCTGGTCCGCCACGTCGTCGAGTCCCGGCAGTCCGCTCACGCGCGCCACGTCCCAGGCGTGCATGGCGCGCACATCGATGCGCGCGTCGAACACGTCGACCGGGTCGTCGGCGGACGCAAGGCCGCCCAACGGGAACCGGTACGTCTGGACACCCTGGCGGATCGGCAGCGGCTCCACGAGGACGGCGCGCAGCGTGGCCTCGGTGCCTGCGGCGACGTTCACGTTGAGGCCCAGGCGGCCCTTGCCGGCGGAGGTGAGGAGCACGGCGGTCTCGCCGGCGGCCTTCGACGCGTTGTATTCGACGGCGGCGGTGACGCGTTCCTTTACGACGCCGTAATACGTCTTGTTGTGCGTGGTGACGGTGATGTTGGTGAGCACGGCGTCCGGGGAGACGTCGACGTCGAGCATCGCCTCGTGGGATTCGTTGTCCAGGTTTGCCACGGTCCATGCCAGGTCGGTCACGGCCACCACGTCGTCGACGGAGATCGTTACGGACAAGGCGCGGGCGTCGAGCGGCGAATCGGGTTGGGCGGTGGCCGGGGTGGCCGTGGCGGCCAGGGCGGCCACGAGAAACAATAGTACGAGGACAGGCGGCAGGACGCGGTCGCGTGGGTTGCTCATCGTCTTCACCAGCGGACGCCGCGGGGCGGCCGGCTTCCAAAGTCGGGCCACTGGTATTTAGTGCGTTCCGACACGTTGGCGAACGACCCAACGGGAGCATCACGTCGGTGGGGGAAGCCGGCGACGACGGCTGCCGATTCGTCGGCCTCCCGCACGCTTTAAACGAATGCGTGCTTTGCCGCGCCCGTGCTCAAGGTCGCGCCGTCCATCCTGTCCGCGGATTTCAGCCGGCTTGGCGACGAGGTGGAGGCCGCCGACAAGGCGGGCGCCGACTGGATCCACATCGACGTGATGGACGGGCGGTTCGTCCCGAACCTGACGTTCGGGCCCGTCGTCATCGAGTCGATCCGCGACCGGACGAACCTCCCGTTCGAGATCCACCTGATGATCCAGGAGCCGGAGCGGTATGTCGAGGCGTACCAGCGCGCCGGCGGGGACCGACTGCTTGTGCACGCCGAGTCGACGACGCACCTGCACCGCACGGTCCACCAGGTCAAGGAGATGGGTGCCGAGGCGGGCGTGGCGCTCAACCCGACGACCCCGCTGACGGTGGCCGAGCCGCTGGTGACCGATTTGGACATGCTGCTCATCATGACGGTGAACCCGGGCTTCGGCGGCCAGTCGTTCATCCCGGCGATGCTGCCGAAGATCCGTGCGGCGCGCAAGATGGCGCGGGATTCCGAGCGGGAGACGCCGCTGGAGATCCTCGTCGACGGCGGTATCAAGGCGGAGCAGGCGCGCCAGGTGGAGACGGCTGGGGCCACGTGCGCGGTCGCCGGCAGCTTTGTCTTCGAGGCCGAGGATTACGGGAAGCAGATCGAGGCCGTCCGCGGCCGCCAGGG
>CAZXJU010000083.1:3192-8167 GCA_964641035.1 uncultured Halobacteriales archaeon
AGGGCGCCGGCATCTACGTCAACGGGACGAGCGCCCACTTCGTCGTGCGCGACGTCCAGGTCGCGGGCGAACAGGAAGCCGTCGACGGCGTCCGTTTGTTCCACCTGGCCAACGCATCCGTGGCCGATGTCCTGGTCACGCAGACCGTCCGGGGCGTCGCCGTGCGCGACACGGTCGACGTCGTCATCGCCAATACGACCGTCGAGGGGTACGCCCAGGCGGGCGTGTCGATCGACGGGTCGGAGCGCGTGGTTGTGGCGGATGTCACGACGCGGCTCGGCGGCTGGGACGACGACGCGTTCGATTTCGGCGGAGCTGGCGTCGGTGTCGACGGGTCCGAGGCGGTGACGATTATGCGCGCCGTCGTCGGGGGCGACTCGGCCAATGCGCCGGGGCTGCGGGTGTCCGACTCCGGCGACGTCCTGCTCACCGGCAACTTCGTCGAACAGATGGGGCGAGGCCTGCATGTGGAATCGTCGGGCGACGTGGCCGTGCGGGGCGACGTCTACCAGGAAAGCCGCAACGAGGGCGCATGGCTCGAGGCCTCCACCGTGCGGTTAACGGATGTCGTCGTCGCCGCGGCGCGCTCCGACGGCGTGGTCGCGTTGGCCGTCGAGATGAACTGGACCGGCGGCGGCGTGACGGACAACGGCCGCACCGGCCTCGATTGGCGCGGCTCCGACGGCGCGTTGACCGACGTGGAAATCGCACGCAACGACGCGGACGGCGTCCGCCTGTACGGCCACAACAATGTGGTCTACAGCAACCGCTTCGTCGAGAACAAGTGGTACGGCTTCCGGTTGAGCGGACCGGCGGACGGCGGCAACCGGATCCAAGGCAACCAGTTCGAGGACAACCGGCTGGGCGACATCTACATCGAAGGCCGTGTCGGAAACAACGTGATCGCCGGCAACAACGGCACGGTGGAGCGGGACTACGACGTGTTCGATCCGGCGCCTGGCGCCGGTTCCGTGATCCTGGGGGTCTTGGCCGCCGTGTACGTGGCCCGCCGGCGCCGGTAGCCGCCCGTCGCCCGTAGGGCTATCTTTCATGACGTCTCCACTTTCCTTTTAATAATGGAAGGGCCCGGGCTACCGTATGAGACGGTCGTTGGCGCTTGCCGTGGCGGGCCTTTTCCTTGTGCTGCCTGGCTCCGCGTCGTCGCAGGGGGACCCGTTGCTCGTAACGGACCCGACGGGCGACGTCGCGTACGACACGTGGGCGGGGACCGTCGAACCGCCGGCGGACGTGCCGCCCAACCCCGATTCCGGCCCGGTGGACCTGGTCGGGATGGCGGTCACGAAGGAGAACCTGACCGCCTTCCGCATCGAGGTCGAGGTCGCGCAGGCCTATTCGCCCGTCAACCAGGTCGACAGCTTCTTTTTCTACCATTTCCAGACCGCGTTCCAGGTGGAAGGGGCGCGGGTCCAGTACGATCTTCGGGCGACGTTTTCACTCTCGCACTTCTTCGTCTCGGACCCATCACACGTCGTAGCGGCAGATTATGCGTACCTTTGTCTGCTCCCGTCGGACGCCTCGATCGACACGGCCTCGTCCGGATGCTACCAGCAGCACGCGGCCGCCCGATGGGACTTCGGCACGAACCGTGTCATCTGGGACGTACCCAAACTCGCCTTGACCGGCGCCGTGCCGCCGGCGACCCCCATCACGGCGGCCTCGACGGAGCGGCCCGGCGGTATCCCCGACGACGTGCCGCCCGGCACGGTCCTCTCGGGGTTCGCCGTCCGGTCGATGCAGAACCGGGCGTTCGCCACCATCAATTCGCACGTGGTCGGTTGGATCGACCACATGCCCGACGACGGTCCGTCGCCGGCGACGTACGTGACGCAGCATCCGACGGCCGACGCCCGCGTGCGCCTCGCCTTGGATGGATGGCAGGGCCCTCCTTCGAGCGATGTGTACGCGGTCGGCGTACCCGCCGGCGTCGATTGGCCGGTGGCGCTCCGGCTGGAGAACGCAAACCCCGCAAAACGGCTTGTAAATCTTGACGTCGCGCCCGGCCCAGGCGACCTGATCGAAGCGTCACGCCTCGTGCCGACGCTTGAGATCCCATCCAATGACCACCGCGTCGTCGACCTGGTGCTGCGGACGGCGGCGGGCGCGGAGGCGGGCCAACGGCAGTCCCTGACTGTACGCGCCGACGCCGTCGGGTATCCGGACGAGGTCGGGCTTCTCCGCCTCCAGGTGGTCGTGGCGCCACCGGTGGACGCCGACAACGCGCGACTCCATCTGCATGCGTCCGACAACCGGACCTTCGCCTTCGAAGCTGACGGCACCGGCGTCTGCGACCCCATGGAAGGGTGTGGCGGCGGCCAATTCCGGTGGCTGAACACGATGCCCGACGACCCGCGTGCCAACGTGGACGAAGAGGGATACGCCCGCGCGTCCCTGGCGCTGCCGGCGACTCCGTTCTTCGAGTTCGCCTGGTGGAGCGAATACGTCCGTATGGACGCCCCGTTGGCCGACGACCTGCATTTCGACCCCTCGCGACCGGCCGTGATGCACCTGACGGTCGAGTCCGAGACGGAGCTGACGAGCACGGTGACGACCCGTCTCCTCATCGATCCGGCCTCGGGATGCCCGGTCACCGGGTGCTCTTCACGCGTCGCCCTCGGCGACGGATCGGAGCCGGTGACGTTCGAGGCAGGAACGAACGTCTTCGAGGTCCCGATGCCGGTAATCGCGGAGAGTCCACGCGTACCCGGCCAAGGCCGCATCATCACGTACTACTTCCAGCTAGATACCGAGGATTACGTCGGCACCACCGACGCGTGGGCGCGCGATTTCCGCATCATTCCGGCCGGGAGCTGGTTGGACCTCCCCCTTACGTCGGCGCCTGCACGTGCGGCCCCGTCCAACCTCTCGGTCCGCGCGGCCGCGGGCCTGGAGGAGTTCGTGAACCCGGGCACCACGCGCGCCTTCCACGTGATCGTCCTCAACCAGGCGTCGGACGAGCGACCGGTGCGCGTGGAGGCGACGGTCGACGAGGACGGCTGGTCCGCGCGGGTCGAACCGGCCAGCCGCTTCCTGCTGCCGGCAGGCGGTGCCGTCAACATCACCGTGCTTGCGAAGGCGCCGTCCAAGGCCGGCGAGGGCGACCGGGCCACCATCAACGTGTCCGCCGTGGCCGCCGACGACCACGAGGTCCGGGCGGCGTTGGGATTGACCGCCGTGGTGACCTCCGGCGTGGACCTCAAGGATGAGGGTGACGATTATGCCGTGGACCCGGAGACCGCCGGCCGGGCCGAACGCGACGATGAGGCGGACGCGTCGGGCCCCGGCCTCGCCCTGCTGGCCATATCGGCGGTCGTGGCGGTCTTCGTCACCCGTCCACGACGAAAAGGTTTATAGCCACCTCTTCCTCCCACGGCCCCCAGCGGAGCGAACATCTTTGGGCAACATCCGTCAAACCTACATCAAGCGCGTCGCCATCGAACTGGTCAAACGGTTTCCGGACCGGTTCACGACGGATTTTGAGCACAACAAGAAGATGGTCGACGACTTGACCGACGTCAGCTCCGTCGCGATGCGCAACCGGATCGCCGGCTACGCGACCCGGTACCGCAACGGGTACGAGGCCCAGATCATCCGGCAGTCCGGCGGTGAAGGGGCCGAAGGCGAGGAACCCGCCCCAGAAGCCGCTACTCAAAGCTGAGTAGCTACTCATTCTTAAGTAACCCCAGGGGGTTGGCGTCTTCGTGCAGACACACACGGCCCAACTGGACCGCGTCGACGCCGCGCTCCAAGCGCTCCAAAACGGCGACCCCGTCCTCCTGTTCGACTCCGAGGACCGCGAAGGCGAGACCGACCTCGTTTTCGCCTCCGAACGCGTCGACCCGGCCGCCATCGCGCAGCTGCGCACGCAAGCCGGCGGCCTCCTTTGCACGACGCTCGCGCCCCAAGTCCACGAGACGCTCGGCCTCCCGTACCTCGCCGACGTCCTACGTCAGGCGGCCCGCGGCGACCCCATCCTCGAACGTCTGACCGAGGCGGACGTGCCGTACGAAGACGCGTCGAACCAGAAACCCAGCTTCGGCCTCACCGTCAACCACCGAGACACCTTCACCGGCGTCACCGACGCCGACCGCGCCCGGACCATCGGGCGCCTGGCCACGCTGGCCGCCGGACTGGGAAACGGCCACGACGAGGAGATCCGCCAGACGTTCGCCGCCGAGTTCAAGACGCCCGGCCACGTAATCCTGCTCAACGCGCATCCCCGCCTGCTCGACGGCCGCCGCGGCCACACCGAGCTGGCCACCGCCCTCGTCGAGATGGCCGGACTCGCCCCCTCGGCCACCATCTGCGAGATGATGGACGGGCCCGGCGGCGCCGGGCTTCGGAAGCCGGATGCCGTTAAATACGCCGCTCGGAATGGGCTCGTGTTCCTGACCGGGGACGAGGTAGTCACGCGATGGCGGGAAGCGCAGGCAGCAAAGCCGCCGGGCCGCAACGGACACGCCTCCGCGTGATGACGACCGGCGTCTTCGACATCCTCCACCTCGGCCACATCCACATGCTACAGGAGGCAAAATCCTACGGCGACGAGCTGGTGGTCGTCGTCGCACGCGACGACACGGCCCGCAAACGGAAACACGACCCGGTCAACGCCGAGGACGTCCGCGTGCAATTGGTCCAGGCGCTCAAACCCGTCGATCGGGCCGTCCTGGGCCACCGCGGCGACATCTTCCGCATCGTCGAAGAGGTCCGCCCCGACATCATCGCTCTTGGCTTCGACCAGGAGTTCGACGAAGAGCGCATCCAGGAAGAATGCAAGGACCGCGGCGTCGACCTCCAGGTCGTACGCCTCTCCCACCACGACCACGAGCTCGACGGGACCCGCAAGATCATCAAGCGGATCGCCGATCGGTTGGCCAAGAACGAACTCTACACGACGGAAGGCGACGACGAATGACACGGCTCGGCATCGTCGACACCACCTTCGCCCGGTTCCCCA
>CAZXJU010000084.1:0-7950 GCA_964641035.1 uncultured Halobacteriales archaeon
CGGGGGATGATGTAGCCGAGGGTCAGACGGGCCGGATCGGTGGGGTCGGCCACGAGGTCGAACTCCCGGCCCTGCGTGTCGTCGAAAGCGAGCCCGTCCGGGCCCGGCACGAGTCGGGACGTTGTCGGGACCTCGCCGTCGTCGTCCGGGACCGACCCTACGCAGCCCGCAAGCGGCAGGCCCAGGAGCAGGACCAGGCACACGAGCCAACCTCGGCCAGACCCAGCTCGCGAAGCGAACGGTCGCATTGTGGCGCCATACGGACCTCGTCCGGATATGAATTGCTCGGACGCCGGCGACACAAATGCGCCGGCTTCTTCCTGGAAACGGTCGCGTCGTGTCGGGTCGCGTGGGAGCATCGCGGGAAACCCTATATCCTACCGTCATGTCGGATGCTACGATGCGTAGAATTGCGACCCTCGCGGTGCTGAGTGCAATGGTCTTGGCGGGCTGCCTGGGCGGCCAGACGAGCAATCCGGCCGATGCGGATGACGACGCGGATCCGGTCCCCGGGTGGACACCGCCGGCGCCGATCGCCGAGGTGACACCGGCAGGCACTGAGGTCCTGGTGAGTCCGCCCGGGCACCGCATGGCGGAGTTTATGATCACGTCGAACCCGCTGGATCCGAACCATATGGCGCTCGGTGTGATGGACTACGACTCCGGCTCCGGCGGGCTTGCGTGCATGGTGTACATCTCGCGCGACGGGGGCGAGACCTGGGTCGAGAGCGCGAAGGTGCCGGGGCTCGAACGTCCGCACCTGCAGTTCGACCAATGGGTGTCCTTCGACCGGAACGGTACGCTCCACTACCTGTGCCTCGACACGGCCGGAAACGGCGCCGAGGCCCTGCAGACGTGGCCGTACTATTCGTACAGCGAAGACGGCGGGATGACGTGGGCGCCGGCGGTATTGGTCCCGCGGCCCGGCAGCGTGGACAAATCGGCGCTCATCGCCGGAAGTGATGGACGCGTCTACGCCGCCTTCAGCGGCTACGTCGCCCGCACGGACGACAGGGGCGAATCGTGGCTTGAGCTCAAGCAGACCGAGGCCGGCTCGAATCCGAACGGGTTCGTAGAGGACAGCAACGGCACCATATTCCTATGGGTCCGGGGCGGCGGCATGGGACGCGTCGCCTACACGACGGACGGCGGCGACACGTGGAACCACACGGACGTCGGACCCTTCCAGATCCCGCCCGGGTTCAACGACCAGAACCGGTGGGTCGAGCAGCGTCCCTGGACGACGCTTCCGACGATTTCCATCCACCCGGCCAACGACCACATCTTCGTGGCGCAGCAGAGCTGGAACACGGACACGAGTCTTTACGAAACGACGGTGTACCGGTCGACCGACCATGGCCGATCGTTTGACAACGTGACGGCGCCGCCGTTCGCCTCGCCGACCTGCGACCCGTGCCACGTCGCCAAACCGTCCGTCCACGTCGACACCGAAGGCCGCGTCGGCCTGTCCGTCCAGATGCTCAACGAGGGCGGGCACCGCAAGGAGGTCTGGTTCACGGCGTCCGCCGACGAAGGCCGGACGTGGGTGGACCCGATCCTATTGAGCCAGGCCGAGACGCCCGACAGTTGGGCGAACCCGAACGCGTTCGCGCCGAACCCCGAAGGCGCCGTCGGCATCGTCACGCACCTTGCGGAGAACCCGACGGACGCCGTCCCCACCGCGTACGGCGTGGGCGCCACAACGCTCGTGTCGGAGCTGCAGATGCGGTGGAACGGCGAGTATTGGGGTTTGGAATCCTCGCCGAATGGCTTCGTGGTGCCGTGGATCGACCATCGGGCCGACGGCGTGCCGCAACTCTACACGCGGGTGGTGACGGCGCAATGAGGATCCCGGCGGTCTCGGCGCGCCGCATCGGCCCCGTGGGTACGCTCGTCCTTCTCACGGCGGCCGTCGTGCTCGGCGGCTGCGTCCAAGGCCCGACCGACGACGGCGGCGGCGAACCCGCGTCCTTCCCCGTCGGCCCGTTCGGCGCCATCGAGGGCGAACGGCTGCCCGCACCCGACAAGGACTTCTCCACGGTCATCGACCCGGACCATGGGATGGAGTCCTCCATCGGCCACCACGTCCGCGAACTGCATATGGACAGTTTCGGGATCGAGCTGGTCGGCTACACGCCGATGACAGAATTGATGGGTGGCGAGACGCCCACGAACCAAGACTCCGGTTACATCGCGATCGATACGTGGGAGAACTACGTGTGCGTCACGAAGTTCGCCGGCACCGGCGGCTTCGTGATCGTCGACATCGAAGACCCGGCGAACCCGCAGGTCGTCTCGAGCGTGAACTCGGGATTCGTCGACTCGGACTGCCAGTTCACCGACGACGGCGACTACCTGGTGCTCGCCACGATCGCCGGCGCCACCGACGGCCTGCCGGTAGGGTCGCCGCCCGTCTCGGACGCGGCGGCCAAGGGCGTCGAGGTTTTCGACGTGCAGGATAAGGCGAACCCGGAGCTCCTGTACCGGGACCAGCAGGGTGCGGAGATCAACTCGTACCACAACGTGTTCACCGCCAAGATCAACGGGACGAACTACGTCTTCCAGATGTACACCGCGAACATCTTCGCCATCGACCCGGACGCCGACCAGATGCGGTGGGTGTCGAAGCTGCCGCGCGCCCAGCACGACATGTGGGTCGGGCAGCACCCGTTGACGGGCGACTGGGTCGTCATCACGGGCGCCGGCCGCGGCATCATGGTATACGACATCAACGACCCGGAGAACCCCGTCGAACTGGGCGCGTGGCAGGTAAGCGGCGAGGAAGACCTGGAAGGCTGGCATCGCCAATGGCCGATCCAGCAGACCGTCGACGGACGCGCGTACGTCCTGGTCGGCGGCGAGGAGCCGGAGGACCTCTCGATCCCGCACGCGGTCGTCGACTTCACGGACCCGACCGACATGTTCACCGTCGGCACGTGGCCGCTGCCGGGCGAACCCGTCAGCGGCGGCGGACCCGCCAACTTCTACACGTTCAGCCCGCACGAATTCGAGACGTGGAACGGGTATGCCGCGATGGGCCTCTACCACGCGGGCGTCTGGCTGATCGACATCGGGACGCCCGAGCGTGCCGCGAACCCCGTGACGCTCGGATACTACTTCCCGACGGAGGTCCCGCAGCTTGAGGGCGGCACGACGAACCACCCGTTCCTCTACAACCCGGACGTGTGGGGCGCCTACTTCGATCAGCGAGGCTACATCATCACGGCGGACTGGGGCTCCGGCCTCTACGTCCTGAAGTTCGACGCGACCGAGACGGTGGACTCATGAGCCGGGCGCGGGCACGGACGTCATCTGGGCCGCGGTCGCCGCGTTCTTGCTTTCCGGCTGCCTCGCCGGCTGCGTAGGCGTGCCCAGGAACGCCTCGGCTCATGTTGGTAGTGGCTCCTCGCGGCGCTGGGCCGCCACAAGCGTGTCGCGGACCTTCGCGCCGGCCCCAAACGGGTCGCGCGGCCGGCCGGTGCGGCGGAAACGATTTAACAACGCATCCGCACTCGTTCCGTCCATCGGAGAGATTGTGTCGATGAGTTCGGGTGGATGGCGATGACGCTTCGTGTGCACATGCTTTGGCTGATGATGGCGGCAATGGTCCTGTCCGGCTGCGCGGGTGGCGACGACGGCGACCCGGCAGACGCCGGGCCGACGGCGCAGTTCGGTGAGATCCGCGGCGCCGTGAGCGACCAGGAACAGCTGCCCGTCTCCGGTGCGGCGGTCGGCATCCGGTCGGGCGACGACACGCGCAGCACCACGACCGGTGAGGACGGGACGTTCGCGTTTGCCGGGTTGGAGCCCGCCACGTGGGATTTGTCGGTCCAGGCCGCGTTCTACGAAGATGTCTCACGCAAAGTCCAGGTGGTCGCCGGGACCGTCGAAGAGGTCAGTATCCAATTGGAGCGCGTCGCCACGGAGACGAGACAAGAGCTGTTCATCGAGCAGACGATCGAGAGCGGGTTCATCAACCTCGCCTACAGCTTCCCGTGGACGTCCGGGGCGACGCTCGGAGGCAGCCTCGGACAGGACATGCCAAACGAGCGGAGCCATTTCCCGCTCCCCTATGACCCGAACCTCAACCTCACGGAGGTCGTGTTGGAGCTCGTTTGGGAACCCGGTACGGGAGTGACGGGGACACGATTGCAAATCGCGGTGTGCGATGAGCCGACGGTCAAGGACACGTACAACAACTGCTTCAACGTGCCGGACAGTCCGCAATGGTCGACCCGCGCCGAGGGCGAGTCTCCTTTGGTCCTGCGGATCCCGGACCTGCCAGTGGGAGAAATCGAGAACTTCCGGATTGCAATCGGTGACGGCGGGGGCGAACGTCCGCCCGTCACCTTCCAACAGTCATTCGAACTCTACATCAGCGTCTGCTACGGCACCCAGCCCTGCCCACCGGACTACCACTTCCGACCCGAGCAATAGACGTCCGTCATGAACGCTCGGCGAAAACGCGGTATCCTTCCCAGTACGCGTAGAAGTCGTCGTCGGCGGGCTGGAACACGTCGCCGAACGTCTTCTGGAAGTAGGCGCCCCAGTCGGGACGGCGGCCGTCTTCGTCGTCGAATCCGAATTCGCGCGCCAGCGTCCACGATGCGAAGACGCGGCCGGTGCGTTCAAGGACGTCGGGGTCGGCGGCGAGCGCGGCGACGGCGCGGCCGACGAAGAGCGGGGTCTCCGACTCGGCGAAATGCGGGTCCTTCTTGACGGCGTCACGCCAGGTCTCCTTCGTGACTCCGAAATGGTCGAGCATCGCCTCGCTGCGCAGAAAGCCAGGCGTGACGGCGACCGACGTGACGCCGTGGGGACGCAGTTCCTCCGCGAAGTCGAAGGCGAGGCGGATGACGCTCGTCTTGACCAGGTCGTAGAAGAGCGTGCCGCGGTACCAATACCCGTCGCCGTCGGTGACCTCGACGAGCAGACCCCGGTCGCCATCCAGGAGGAGGGGCACGCCATGGCGGGCGGTGCGGATGTGCGAGTGGACGGCGGTCTCCATCATGCGGAAGCCTTGGTCGACGTCGAGCTCCCAGAACGGGGTACCCCATTGCGTCACGGGATCGCCGCCCCAGACGTCGTTGACGAGGACGTCCAGACGGCCTTGCTCGGACCGGACCCGGTCAAACAGTCCTTGGACCTGGTCGTCGACGGTGTGGTCGACCCGGACCGGGATTCCGTGGCCGCCGGCCGCGTCGACCCGCTCGGCCGTCTCCTCGATGGTCTCCGGGCGGCCCATGTCCGACGGGGAGCCGCGGACGCTGCGGCCGGTGCAATAGACCGTGGCCCCTTGTTCGCCAAGGGCGCGGGCGATGCCGCGGCCGGCGCCACGGGTCGCTCCCGCGACGACGGCGACGCGGCCGGCCAAAGGGCGTTCGTCCGGCTCGGTACGGGTCATGGAGGAGGGCGAAGCGGCCGCCGGTTAAGAAGACGGCGCCGCGGGCCTGGTTCGACGCTTGTTCCATAAAGAGGGGGAATCCCTACCGACCTGCGTCGGTTGATGGTCGAATGGCGGGATCCTGCGCGGCGGGCGGTCGACGAGTGCCGCCGTGCGTGGGCGACGTTGCAGGATTGGCGCCGGAAGCCGATGTGGCGGCGCTTCGAACGCCCGATTGTGGCGGCGTTGCCGTTTGCCCTCATCCTCGGGTTGGGTCTCGGTTTCGCCGTGTTCGTGGGCGCGAACATGTCGAACGCGTTCCCGTCGGAGGACCGGCCGTTCGGTTGGCCCGGCCCGTCGAACTTCAGCAATGGGGTCGCGATGGACCGGTCGATGTTCGTGCTGGCGGCGACCGCGTCCGGGTTGCTGCTTGGCTTGTGGGCGTTGCGTCGGGACGTGTCGCGCGACATGACGCTCGGCGACTTTGGGGCCGCCGCCGTGTCGCACCTGGCGCTCCTCTTCGGAGGGGCGTACCTGGGCGCCGGCATCGGCGACTGGGCGGCCTCAGAGACGCAGCCGGGGACGATCCACGCGTTCGCGGTCAGCCACGCCTTATTGGCGTGCGCGTTCTACGCGTTGGGCGCCGCCTTGGCGGTGGGCTTGGGCCCGGTCGGAGCGCCCGCCGGCGCCGGCGTCTGGGTGTTCTACGTCGCCCTCTTCGAGAACATCACGCGGTGGCGCGTCTTCCGGGACGTCGGCTACCACGGCATCCAGGCAGGTCAACTGCCGGGCTGGTTTTATCTGGCGCAGGCGGCGTCGCCGATCGCCCTCTACCGGGGACTGCTCATCATCTGGCATCCGCCGTTTCGCAATTGGGAGGAGCAAGCGGTGCTGGCGGATGCGAACCTGCCGGCGTGGATGACGCCGGAGATCCTCGGCGCCGCGTTGGCCGTTTGGGTCGTCGTTCCGCTCGAGATCGCTGCCACCGTGGTGGCGATCCGGCAATGGCGCAGGGCGCGCCGGGAGACGCCGATGCAGCAGGACGTGGCGCTCCTCGATCCGGGACCCATCGTCGACGTCGAGCCGCAGGAGGCCCCGCCGGGCTCGTCCGTGCGGACGTCGGCGGGCACGCACGGCGACTCCGAACGCGCCGTTTAAGACCTCGGCAAGCCGTATCCGGTCCGGGGGTCGTCGAGGCTGGCGGGACGGGGAGGGACGTTTGCGCCGCCCTCGACGCCGCCCGGGGCGCCGCCGCGACAGGCCGCCGTGGTCGCGCCGGTGCGACCTCCGAAGAAGCCAGACGAGCGGGTATGGGGCATCGTGGCGCTGGCGGCGGCGCTCGTGCCGGCCCCGTTGTGGTTGTTCGAGGAAATCTACGACGTGGCGTTCTTCGCGTCGTTCGCGGGCGCCATCGTCGCCATCGTCTTCGGGGCGGTCGGGATCTCCAAGACGAAGGGCGCGGATTCGATGACGGGGCGCGGCTTGGCGATCGCGGGCCTCGTGCTCGGCATCGTGGAGTTGGCGACGGTCGTGATCGCCTTCCTCGTCGTCGTCTTCGTCTTCGCGGTGCTGTTGGCCGCGTGCGCCGGGTGCGGAGGTGCCGGCGCGTTCGGGGTCGGGATGGCCGGCGGTCGGCGTCTGGAGTGGCGGTCGTTCCTCACCGCGCACCATCCGGAGTCGGCCGAATGCGAGGCGGACGTCTTCCGTGTCTGCGGGCGTCGATGGTGCGTGGGGTGCACGGTCGGCCTGGGTTCGATGCTCGTGACGTCGGGGGTCCTATGGCTCGCGTCGCCGTCCGTCTCCTGGGAGGTTCTGGTGGGGTCGGGGGTCATCCTGGGGTCCACGCAACTCGTGTCGGTGGCCGGCCGGGCCCGCCGGCGGACCGCCAAGGTGGCGGTCAAGGCGCTCGTCGGGGTCGGGTTGGCGTTGACGGTGTCGGGGATCCTTGCGGCGCCTGTTGGCGTCGCCGGCGGACGGGCGGCGATCGTCGCGTTGTCGGCCGTCGTCGTCGCGGCGGGCGTCGTGCGGGCTCGCCGGTTGGCGCGCATCGACGTGGCCGCGTAGACCGTGCCCGGCGTAGCGGTGCCGGTCGGCGCGCGTCACGGTTGCTGCGTGTTGCGAACGGGCTCGACGCCCATCGTGACCACGTCCAGGGACGTGGCGGTGAACCGGTAGGGTCCGATTCCGGCGCGGTCGTCGGGCCCGTCGAGGAGGACCTCTTGGCCGGGTGCGAGCGTCACGTTCCAAATGGCGATGACGCGTTGGTCGACGGTGCCTTCGTAGGCGGCCAAGTGGGCCGGGTAGGGGGACGTGAAGTTGGCGAGGTCGGGCGCCGGTGGGTCGAAGACGTCGGTGATGCGGACCTCGACGGGGCCGGGTGCGTCCTCGACGGCGATGACGCGCAGGTCGGGGCCGTCGCGTTCGACGTCGACGAGCCGCGTGGGTTCGGGTTGGAAATAGGCGCGAAGTTCGTAGGTGACCTCGGGTGGGCCTTGGACGCCGACCGTGAGGTTCTGGGCGGCCAGGGTGCAGAGGTTGTCGGTGTTGGTCCACGTGACGCCGCGCGG
>CAZXJU010000085.1:0-2935 GCA_964641035.1 uncultured Halobacteriales archaeon
AACTCGCGGATCGCCTTGTGCAGGCCGGCGGACTTCTCGTCGCTGGCCGGTACCCAATGGTCGATCGGGACGACGATGCGGTTGGCGTCCCAGACCTTCTTGGCGCCCATCTGTTTGAACGGCTTGACGAGCTGCGCCAACGCCTCGTGCGCCATCGCGACGTCGACCTTGGCGTCGACGACCATGCCGGGTTCGACCGCGTCGTGTCCGCTCTTGGTGGCGAGGATCTTTTCGGCGATCGTCATCGGCCGCGTCATAACGGTTTCTCCCTACGAGGACGGTCGGGATAAGGTTGTCGGCGGACGGGCCGTGCATGTACGGACAAAGCGTTTTAGGGTGGCACGCGGCCTGGACGCTTGATGCGTAGTACTGGGCTGCTGGCCTTGTTTGTAGCGGCGGCGATCGTGGTGGCCGGCTGCTTCGGCGGCCAACCCTCCGTGGCCGACGACGAGGATCCGGAAGGCCCACCGGCGGCGCTGCCGCCCGGCTGCGACGCGAACCGGACGGCCGTCGCGCACCATCCCGACGGCGTCGCGGCCAATTGGACGGGGCCGTTGCCGAACCCGTGCCAGATGCCCATCGCCGCCGACACGTGGGAACCCACGATCGGCATCGACCCGGAGACGGGATCCGTCTTCTTCTACCCGGCCCAGGAAACCTTCCCGGTCGGCACCGTCGGCATGGCCCGGTCGGACGACGGCGGCGCCACATGGACGATCAAGCAGCCGCACCTCGAAGGCCAGCCGACGCATCCGTACAGCGTCGACCCCTACATGTACCTCGACCCGGACACCGGCCGGATCTTCGCCGACGACCTCGTCACCGCCCACTGCGGCATCCTCTCCTTCACCGACGACCGCGGCGAATCGTGGACCACCGTGCCCGTGGGGTGCACCGAGGCGGACCACGTCAACCTCTTCGCCGGGCCGCCGGTCACCAGCACGACCCTCGGCTACCCGAACGTCGTCTACCGGTGCGCCATCGGGCTGGTCGCCGTCATCTTCGCCAGCTTCACGAGCAGTTGCATGAAGAGCCTTGACGGCGGGATGACGTTCGTCAACACGGGAACGCCGCCGTTCGTCACCGACCCGCAGAAGACGGGCATCCAGGGCGTGCCCGGCTGGTGCGACGGCGCCGTCGGCCACGGTACCTTGGGCCCCGACGGCACGGTGTACCTGCCCAAGGGCCTGTGCGGGACCCCGATGCTCGCGATGAGCCACGACGAGGGCCTCACGTGGGAACGCGTCGTCGTCAGCGACCTGGGCATGGCCGTCGCATTCTGCAACAACTGGGACCACGAGGGAAGCGTCGGCGTCGACCCGGACGGCAACGTGTATTACGCGTGGATCGACAACCAACGCGTGGCCCGGCTGACCGTGTCGACCGACGGAGGCCACACGTGGGGGCCCGGGATGAACGTCTCCGCCCCGGGCTTGACGCAGAACTCGATGTTGCACCTGGCCGTCGGCGGCGTCGGCAAGGTCGCCATCATGTACATGGGAAGCGGCACGGCGCCCGACGGACCGTTCCCACGCCAGACGGAGACGGACCCGGCCAACTGCGAGACGCTCGGCGCATCCGACGACGACGGCTACGAGGACGCCACGTGGGACGCGTACCTGACGGTGAGCACCGACGCGTTGGCCGCCTCGCCGACGTTCCTGACGTCCTTCGTCAACGCGCCCGGCGACCCGATGAAGCGCGGGACGTGCGGCCCCATCCAGTGCGGCGGCGGCGACTTCTACGACATCCGGATCGGCCCGGACGGCACGCCGTGGGCGGCCCTCTACGATGCGTGCACCGGTTCGTGCGCGGGCGACGGGCCGTCGTCCGCGTGGTCGGACCCGTCACTCGTGGGTCGCTTGTGGGGCGGTCCGAGCCTGCTGGATGCGGACGCGTAGCGGGCGTCCTTACCGCGCCTTGGCTTCGCCGAGTTTCGCCACGCCTTTCTCTTTGAGCTGTTCGTTGTACCAGCGGTGGTAGTGTTTGACGCACATCTTGCGCGCGAACGACGGCGACTCGCAGGCGCGTTTGACGCACCGGGGGCCGCTGGTCCGGTACATCTTCTGGTAGTGGCGCGTGCATAGGCCCCGGGCCACTTGGTGGCCGTCGCAGCCGTCCTCTTGGCACGTCGGCCCGCTGTTGCGGTATTGTCGTTGGTAGTGGCGGGAGCAGAGTCCGCGCGCCCACGCGACCGTGGTGCAGCCGCGTTCCGAGCAGGCGTTCCGTTTGCGTTTCCCGCCAAAGATCCCCATATCTCTCAGGCTGCCTTCGCAGCCTCCGTCTTCCACTTGTCGGGCACGTCGAGGCCCGCCTCGCCCACCAGGCGCCAGAAGTCCGCGGGCGTGACGCCCTTGTGGTCGGCGTCCCACGCACGGTACTGGCGGATGAACGCGGCGATCTCCTCCTTCGGCTTCTCCTCGGTGAACACCTTGATGCGGTTGGCGATGTCGAGAAGCTGGTCCTTGGTGGCGTCGATGCCGTGCTCCTCCAGCCGGGCCGCCACCGCGCGCGTGCCGGTGTGCTTGCCGAAGACGAACCGACGCTTTCGGCCGACGCTCTCGACCTGGATCGGTTCGTACGTGAGCGTGTTCTTGATGACGCCGTCGGTGTGGATGCCGGACTCGTGGGTGAACGCGTTGTACCCGACGATGGGCTTCGTGATCCCGATCGGCAGGCCGGAGAGCTCTTCCACGCGTTGGCTCGTCTCGAAGATCTTCTCCTTGGCGATGCCGGTGTCGATGCCGTAGAGCAGTTCCAGCGCGAAGACGACCTCCTCGATCGGCGTGTTGCCGGCGCGTTCGCCGAGGCCCGTGAACGTGGTGTTGACGACGGCGACGCCTTCCTCGACGGCGGCGAGCGACAGGGCGGTGGCCATGCCGAAGTCGTTGTGGATGTGCACGCCGTACTCCATGTCGGTGCCCAGGCGCTTCTT
>CAZXJU010000085.1:3035-7939 GCA_964641035.1 uncultured Halobacteriales archaeon
ACGCTCGAATTGCGCAGGCCTTCCTTGGCGATGGCGCTGACGGCCTCCTTCTCGCGGGGGCTGACGGCCGGGATGCCGCAGTCGATGATGGGGATGCCCAGGTCGTCGAAGCGTTTGGCCAGCTCCACCTTCTCGTCGGTCGTGAAGTAGACGCCCGGTGTCTGCTCGCCGTCGCGCAGCGTCTCGTCCCAGATCAGAACCTGTTTGGGGAAATCGTAGTCGAGGTGCTTGGCCGCCTCTTGGACCCAGTTGTGCACCAATACGTCGTCCTTGGTATTGTCCGCCATGTGATTTTCTCCCAGGAACAGTGGGGCGTCCAACGGGGGTCCTGGGTAAAAAAGTAGCGTCGGGGCTACTTGAGGCCGCACGGGGGACGGGCCGCGCTGAGCCCTGGTGCCGAAATGCCGGGTCGTGACGTTGGCGTCCGCGAGTAGCAGGCGAACGGTTTTTAGCCAGCGAGTGCGCCTCGGAGCTTGACGGGCCTGCCATGTCGCCGAATCGCCGTGAAATCACCCCGCCGTTCGCGGTCCTCCTCATCCTTCTGGGTCTCGCCGTCGCCGGCTGTATCGGCGGCGACGCACCGCTCGACACCCCCGACGACACGAGCGTTCCCACGACGCACCCGTTCCCGGATGGTGACGAGGGCTGGCCCCTCAACCTGACCGGCCCGTTCGAACTAGGCCCCAAGCTCACGGACCCGATCATGAGCCACGACGGCACGCCGCTCGAGTCCACGATCTACGTGCCCGACTTGCCCGACGGCGTGAACGCCCCGGTCGTGCTGTGGAGCCAGCCGTACACCGGTGGCTGCGCGGTCAACGGGATCACGCAAGGCTGCATGCCCGCCAGCGACTCCGACGAGATCTACACCGGCTACTATTCGAGACTCAACCCGAGCGTCCTCGTCGAGCACGGCTTCGCTGTGGCCGTCGTCAACGTGCGCGGCACCGGCAACAGCGGCGGCTGCTTCGAATTCGGCGGCCTCAACGAGCAGAAGGACCAGGTCGCGCTCGTCGAATGGCTGGCCGAGCAGGGCTGGAGCAACGGGCACGTCGCCATGTACGGCCACTCGTACCACGGGTGGACCCCGTGGATGGCCGCCATCCAAGGGCCGGCCGCGCTCAAGACGGTCATCGCCAGCGGCCTCGTCACCGACCCCTACACGTTCACCTACTCGCCCCAAGGGGCGCCAGTCGCCGCCACCGGCCCGTTCGACGCGGGGTTCTCCGCCTCGCTCAACTACATCCCCAGCCTCGGCGGTGGACCCCAGCACGCGCTCGACGGTCACGCCCAACGACTGCCGGACCGGCTCTGCCCCGGCATGGCCGAGGTCATGTCCGAACCGCTCAAGGGCCAGCTCACCGACTTCCGCGACGCGGCTTTCTGGGACGAGCGGCGCCTCATCACCCACTTTGCCGACATCACGACGGCCGTCCTGGTCAGCCACGGCTTCTACGACACTTCCTTCCAAGCCGGCCACTCCTTCCAAGAGGACGACGTGTGGCACAGCCTGCCAGCCGACCTGCCCAAGCGACAGATCGCCGGGCAATGGGGCCACGCGCTACCGCCGCCCGACGGCTACATCGAGAACGCGCCGTTCGGAAGCGACTGGTACGAGGACACGGCCGTGCCCTGGCTCGACTATTGGCTCAAAGGCGTCGGCGACGTTGACGACCTGTTCGTCGGCACCGTCCACTACCAGGACCAGACGAACGCCTGGCACGAGACGACCGCGTGGCCGCCCGCCGAATCGCACGACGAGGTCCTCTACTTGGCGCCAAACGGCCGTCTTGCCGCCGACCCGGCGGCCGGGTCCCGGTCCTTCCTATCCGCGGGCGCAGTCGCCGGCATCTGCGACGGCACGTACGCCGAGCCGCGGACGCTCCTTTACGTGACGGAGCCCCTCGACGAACCGGTCACGCTGGCGGGCAACCCGTTCGCGTACCTCCAAGTCGAATCGACGGAGCCCGGCGGCGTCGTCGCGGTGCACGTGGCGGCCGTCGACGAAGACAACCCGTGCGCCGTGGAAGGCCCCGGCGTCGTGGCGTTCGCCAAGGGCGGCGCCGACCTCCGGTTCCACCAAGGAAACTACGAAGGCCAGGACTTCCCCATCATCGAGGCGACGCCCGTGCGCATCGACGTCTACAACCAGGCGTGGCGGTTCGAGGCCGGCCAACGCATCGGCGTGCTTCTGAGCGCCGGCGTCGGTGACGGCGCCCACGCGGGTCAACCGTACACGCCGCTTCTCACGATCCATGGTGGGACCGCCGCCGGGGCGAGCCACATCGTCCTGCCGCTCGCCGAGGGCACGCTGGGCGGCGCGGCGCCGAGCCTCGAGTACCCGCCGCAGCCGTTCCTGCCGGACGGCGTCGGGTGAAGGCTGGGCCGCGCGCCAGGCCGTGGCCCGTTAGAACCACTTGTCATACTGCTTATGGTCGACGATCTCGACGACGACCACGTGCGGTTTCATGTCGACGCGGACGATCGTGTAGAGCAGTCGCCAGAAGCTCGGAAGGTCTTCCACGTACAGGTTCTCGACCCCGTGCTTGGCGACCAGGGCTTTGGGAAGCGGCTTCTTCACGACCTCGCCGTGGAGCGCATCGGCCAGCAAGATGGGCTTGAGCTTCCGAACGCGTTTGGCGATGCTTGCCGCCTCCTTTCTCGAGCCAGATGTTTCGTCCAGTTCGTCGAGGGACGCCGCTGCGGCCTCCGAAAGGACGACGTCGTTGGCCGGGATGCTCATTCAGAGCCGCCGGCCGGACCGCACCGCCTCTTCCAGTTCCGGCGACGCCGGCGGGACCCACATGACGCCCTTACTTCCCTCGACGACGAGACCGTATCGGCCGAGGTGGTCGACGGCCATGCGGACCGCGGCGTGCTGGACGCTCTTGGCGCGCATCCGTCGCTTGATCTCATTGAGGCTCAGAGGCTCGCCGGCCTTCCGGAGGATCCGTTCGATTTCGTTGAGCGTCGCGAGCGTCGGGCCGCGCCCTTCGATCCGCTTGGGCATCGGAATGGTCTCGGTGGGCATGTACACCCAATGGGAGCTACCCCATATTTAGAGTAAGTGGTCTGCATGGTAAGTGGTGAAAAAGCTGGGTGGGAAGCGGGCGCCAGCGCCAAACTCTATAACTGCATAACTGCATACAAACGAACGTGCGAACCACCGTCGCCATCGAATCCGGCACCCGGGACCGCCTGATGGACCTGAAACAGAAGTGGGGCACCAAGAGCGTCGACGAGGTCATCGCACGCTTGATGTCCGGCGCGCCCCGCAGCGCCCGTTCCATCTACCGGGAACGCCAGGCTCACGTCGACGCCGTCGTCGAGAAGTACGGCATCCGAGAACTGACGGCCTTCGGCAGCCGCGCCCGCGGCGAGGGCCGGCCGGACAGCGACCTCGACCTGGCCGGCCGGCTTCCCGACGACCTGGGCCTCTTCGATCTGGTCCACCTCAACGACGATCTGGCCAAGGCGTTCGGCGTGCCGGTCGACTTCGTCGAACTAGACGCGGCCAAGCCGAAGGTCCGGCAACGCATCGAGCGTGACGGAGTGGTGCTCGTTGAATGAACGCGACCGCCTTCTCTTCGAGGACATCCTCGAGCACGGCCACGAGTGTTTGGGGTATCTCGACGGGGTCGCCCGCAAAGAGTACCTGAAGGACCGCAAGCTCCAACTGGTCACCGAACGGCTGCTTGAGATTATCGGCGAAGCCGCCAGCGGCCTGTCCGACGGGGCGCGCGAGGCCGTCGAGTACGATTGGACCGCGGTGCGCGGTCTGCGAAACGTCCTGGCCCACAAGTACGGGCACGTCAACCACGACCGCGTCTGGTCTACGGTCCGCGACGACCTCCCGGACTTGATGGAACGGATTGAGGACGCACTCGATTGACCCGCCCCGCCTGCCCCGGCCCGTGACCGCTCGAATCCCGTACGCGCCATTTTCATCCGTGCGCGTGGTCACGCCCGGAAACTGGCCGGGATTCAACGTCGGGGGCGGAAATAATTCCTGGACCCCAGAGCGTGCTATTCCGGGGCATGGCTTCAAATAGCGTCCGCCCATTCGATTGTCGTAATGGTACGCGGCCTCGTCGCCGTTGCGGCCGTTACGTACGCCGGGGTGCTTGCCTCAGGATGTATGGGCGGCGGGGAAGTTTTTCAGGCGCCCGCGAACCCCAAGGAATCCTTCGACCCGGCGGCCCTGGCCACGCCTACGCTGGGCGGACTGTATGGGAGCGTCCTCGATGACGCGTTGTTCCCGGTTGCCAACGCGACCATTAGCCTAGAACCTCCCGACGAAATCGGAAACACGCTGCGGAGCGTCACGTCGAACGAGACCGGGGGTTTCGCGATCGCCCAGGTGGAGCCCGGAACGTACCGCGTGTCGGCGTCGAAGCAGGGCTATTACCGTGCGAGCACTCTCACCCAGGTGCAGGCCGACCAGGTCCAGGAGGTTTCGCTCGTCCTGGACACCCAGCCGACTCAGGAGGCCTACATCTTGCTCCTGATCCAGAACGGCATCGTCGACTGCACCGTCTCGTACATCCTCTCCGATACGGATTCGTTGGGGTGTTTTAACGGATTCGAGGTACGGTCTGAACTCGATTTCTTCGTCGAGCCGGGCTGGCAGGCGTTCCTGAGCGAAACGGCGTGGGAAACGTCGGAATACCTCGGCCAAGGAGTCTTCGACCTGGACAACGACACGAGCGCGGCGACCAATGGCTGGTTTTGGCGGGAAATCGGTCCGTCGCCCTTCGGGATTTTCATCGAGCCGGGAATCCTGCAAGAGCACGACGAGGACGGGGCCTGGGCGGATGTTTGGGTCCACGCCCCGACCACGGGGTTCAACCTGTCGGCGCGCACGTACTATGCCGGGTACTTCGCCGACGAGTTCGACGCGGTGC
>CAZXJU010000086.1:0-1892 GCA_964641035.1 uncultured Halobacteriales archaeon
ACGTACATCGTGGCGAACGCCGCGGCGGCCAAGATGATGAGCGCGACACCGCGGAACAAGCGGTCCCACGCCTTCGGCATGTGCACCGTCGTGCGTTCCCGGGGCGGCGGCCCCGCCCGCTGACGCTCCGCCTCCTCTTCCAACGACATGCTCCGCGCAACCGGCGCCGCCCACAAAGGTTTGCCTCATCCGAGCCGGGCACTCTTGAGGCCTCGCAGGCAGCCGCAATCCGGATCCTCCGGAAGCCCCTTGACGGTGTCGCGCAGGATCCGGCGAGCCTTGGGAAGCGCCTCCGTCATCCGCTTTTGGATCGTCGTGGCCGATACGGTCCGGCCGACGCCGGGCGCGTGGTTGGCAACATAGACGAGGCTCGCGTAATGCAATCCCGCCTCCCGCGCCAGCGCCACCTCCGGGTACCCGGTCATGCCGATGACGTCGCCGCCGTCGCGGGCGTACGCCGCCGCCTCGGCCGGCGTCTCGAACCGCGGCCCGTCGACGGCCACGTAGACGACCCGCTCGGCCTTCGCGCGCGCCGCCAACGCCTCCGACGCCGTCGGACAGTACGCCGGGTCCAGGTGGACGTGGACCGTCGCGTCGTCGTAAAACGTGTCGGGCCGGCCCGTCGTCCGGTCCATCAGGTCGTTGGGCACGACGAACGAGCCGAGTTCGATTTCGGCGCGGAGGCTGCCGCTGTTGTTGACCGCCAGCACGTACGTCACGCGCGCCGCGCGCATCGCCCATACCAGACGGCGATAGTCGACGCGGTGCGCCGGCGTGGCGTGCTGTTGGCCGTGCCGAGGCACGAAGAACACCTGCCGGTCGCCGATGGGCGCGTGGCCGAGTTCGACGTCGCCGTACGGCGTCTCGACCTCCACCGCCGCCGTCTTGGGCCAGGCGTATAGGCCGGTGCCTCCGATGAGTCCGACGCGAAGCGACACACGCCGGGAAACCGCCCCTCCGTTCTTCAATCCTGCCGCGCCGAGGGCAAGCATGATAAAGGCTCGGGACCGTTGAACGCGCACCATGGCGCCTCCAGAACTCGTGACCGAAACCGCGCGCTTCCACACCCTGCTCGACGACGACCTCTTCGCCCCCATCGTCGAATCCGTCGACGACGGGATCCCCACCTTCCGGAACTTCATCGGCGGCACGTGGCGCAAGTGCCACGAATACACCGACCTGCACACGCCGATCGACGGGTCCACGATCGGCCGTGTCCCCGTGGCGGACGCCGAGGAGACCGAGGGCGCCATCGATGCCGCCTTCAAGAACCGGCGGACGATCCGCGACCTTCCCGGCCACAAACGGATCGAGGTCTTCGAACGGACCGCGGAACTGATCCTCGAGCACCGGGACGCCTTCCGCGAGGCCTTGATGCTGGAGGCGGGCAAGCCGAGCCACGACCAGGACGCGGAGACCGGCGCGGCCGCCGAACGGATGCGCGCCACGCGCGCCGAGGCACCGCACATCTACGGCGACTACCTGCCTGGCGACTGGTCGGCCGACACCGACGGCAAGATCAGCCTCGTCATCCGGGAGCCGCTGGGCGTCGTCGGGTCCATCGCCCCGTTCAACTACCCGTTGTTCATCCCGGCGGCCAAGATCACGCCGGCGCTTCTGGCCGGCAACACCATCGTCGCCAAATCGAGCATCCAGACGCCGGTGAGCATGCTGCTGTTGGCGCGCGTCATGGAGGAGGCGGGTTGGCCGGCGGGCACCCTCAACGTGGTGACGGGCCCCGGATCGGGCGCCGGCGAAGCGATCGTCACAAGCCCCAAGGTGCGGCTTGTGAGCTTCACCGGGTCCACCGGCGTCGGCAAGCGGATCCATGAGACGAGCGGACTGAAGAAACTCCATCTCGAACTCGGCGGCAAGGCGTACAGCGTCGTCCT
>CAZXJU010000086.1:1992-7923 GCA_964641035.1 uncultured Halobacteriales archaeon
TTCGGGCCCGTGCTCCCGATCCTCAAAGTGAAGGACGAACGGGAGGCCGTCAAGCAGGCGACGAAGACGCCGTACGGACTCGACTCGTGCGTCTTCACCAAAGACTTCGAACGGATGTGGCGCGTCGCGAAGCAGTTGAACACCGGGATGGTGACGATCAACGACCTGCCCAAGCACGGCGTCGGCCACTTCCCGTTCGGTGGGCAACGCGAGTCCGGCATGGGCCGCGAAGGCATCGGCTACAGCATCGACCTGATGACGGAGCTGAAGACGATGGTCTTCAAGTTGGGGCCAAAAGCGCAACGACGGTGAGGCCGCCTCACGCCGTCAGCCGGGCCACTTTGCCGCACTTGGGGCACCGCAACCGGATCGGGCGCCGCTTCGGCGCCCACAGGTACGTGCCGCATTCGCCGCACTGGCCCCGCGTCTTCCCGTCGCGCTCGACCGGTCCGTCGTCCTCGTCGTCTTCCGGTTCGTCCTCGAAGATGCTGCGGACGATCGGCATGTCCGCGGTGAACTCCTTGCGTTTTTGGAACGCCGGCGGCAGTTCGAACTCGCCCGGCGGGAGCGTCTGGCGTCGTTGACGACGCCATTGGGCCTCGGTCGTCTCCGGCCAGGAGCCTTCCGGACGCGGCCGGTCGGGCGGCTTCGCCTCCGGCTCCGGTGGCGTGTCGATCGTGAACTCGACCAGTCCGTCTTCGGCACCGCTCGTCTTGTTGACGGCGGCCTGCGCCTGGTCGTTGAGGGCGCGCGCGGCGGCCTTCTTCGGCCGGCCGCGCACCGGGCGGGGTCCCGACGCGGCAGCCGCCTGGGGCGCCGGGCCCGTCTGGGTCTGCCAGAACTGGATGAACAGGAAGGCGAGCGCGGCGAACGACATGATCGCCACACCCCACAGGACCAGGCCGTCCGGCGCGGTCGTCAAGCCGGCGGCGGTCAACGCGAAGCCCATGGCTGCGATCGTCAGGAAGACCCAGAGTGTAACGGTTCGAGCGCCTACGCTGGCGCCGTCTCGAGTCGGCGGCATCCCAATCCCAGTCGGTTCTAGCCGCCGCGCGCGTTAAATACGTGCCGGAACGAGTCCACGGGGCGGCCGACGGACGAAAGGCATATCGACGGGCCGTATGCTTGCGGCACGATGCCCGGTCGCTACTACGAAGAGTTCGTCGAGGGCGAGACGATCGAACATGGGCAGAGCCATACGATCACACAGGAGGAGAACGCGACGTTCTGCCGCTTGACCCTCAACAACCAGCCGCTGCACCTCGACGAGGACGCCGCCAAGGAAGGCCCGTTCGGCAAGCTGCTGGTCAACGGGTTGTTGACGTTCAGCCTCGCCGTCGGGATCAGCGTCGAGGACTTGACGGCCGGCACCTTGATCGCGAACCTGGCGTACGAGAACGTCGAACATCCGGCGCCTGTCTTCCCCGGCGACACGATCGGCGCCCGGTCGAAGGTCCTCGAGAAGCGACGCACGTCGAAGAAGGAGCGCGGCCTGGTCAAGGTGGAGACGGTCGCCGAGAACCAGGACGGCACCGTCGTGTGCCGGTTCCGGCGCGTCATCCTCGTCGAGGTCAAGGAGCCCGAGAGGCAGGTGGACGCGTGAAGTGGCGTCCGCGGCGCAGCGTGCTCTTCACGCCGGCCAGCCGCGCCGACCGTTGGCGGAAGGCGGTCGAGGCCGCCGCGGCGGACGTGGCGGTGGCGGACCTTGAGGACGGTGTGTCGCCCGGGGACCGCCCCGAGGCGCGACAGGAATTGGGCGAGGCGTTGCGTGCCGTCAAGAAGACGCGGACGGAGCGTGCGGTACGAATCAACCCGTGGCCATCCAGTGACGCCAGCGCCGACCTGGCGGTCGTGCCGCCGGAGGCGTGCGAGTTGATCGTCGTGCCCAAGGTCGAGTCGGCCGACGCCGTCAAGGCGTTGTCGGTCGCCCTCGACGAGCGGTCGCATCCGGCGCGGCTGTTGTTGATCGTCGAAACCGCGCGCGGGGTCCTGCACGCCGACCGGTTCCCGCCGGCCTCCGACCGGGTGGTCGCGCTCGCGTTCGGCGCGGAGGATTATGCGGCGACCGTCGGGGCGCGCCGGACGCATCGGGCGACCGAGGTCCTGTGGGCGCGAAGCCGCGTCGTGGCGGCGGCCGCCGCGTACGGCGTCGACGCGATCGACCAGGTCTACCCGGATTTCAAGGACCTCGACGGGTTCGTCGAGGAGTGTCGTTTCGCCGGCCAGTTGGGGTACGTCGGAAAGATGCTCATCCATCCCGACCAGATCCAACCGGCGCACCAAGCGTTCGCGCCGAGCGAGGAGGACGTGGCGCGCGCCCGGAAGATCCTGGAAGCGGCCGAGGACGCGGGGGCAGGCTCCGGCGGCGTCGTCGTAGTGGACGGTCGCATGGTAGACCGGCCGGTCATCGAGCAGGCGCGCCGCGTCGCCCGGTTGGCGGACCTCCCCTGAGCACCGACCGCAGCCGATTTCTACCCGGAGCCTGGTCCCCCGGTCCCATGGGGAGCTCGGAGCGTTGGGACTGGTTCGACGCCTCGTGCCGCCGATGCGGCGACGGAAGCCGGCAGGAACTGGTCGAGGAGGCCGACGCGGCGGGAATGATGGTATACTCGTGCGGCCACCGGGAATTCTACATGGCGCGGGACGAGCCGGAAGCCGCGTGAGCGTACGCCTGACGACTTGCGGGTCCCGGACGCGTCACGCGGCGCGCATCTACGCGGGGTTTCGTCCGGTAAGGTAGAACTGGTGTCCGCCCTGATGAACGGCGGGAACGCCGCCTCACGTGACGACCGTTCGCTTGTTCACCGTTTGGGCCTGTGCGGCGCCTGGTCCTTCGTGTACGCCAGGTGGTACGCTATCATGGTGAAGGCGATGATTCCCGGCGCTGGGAGCACCGCCCACCAGAGGACGTTCTGCCACGCGGCGAGTGCGACGAAGGCGACGTATGTGAGGACGATCGGGCTTGCCACGAGGGCGCCGCGCACCCGGTTGCGCAACACCTCGAACACCTCGTCCTCACGCCGCCGGGCGTCCTCGAACGCCTTCCGTTCGGATTCCGTCAGATCGGGCCCGTGGTCGTGGCCTTGATGCAGTGACTGGTGGTCGGCGCGCAGGAACCGTCGGCCGCACCGGATGCATTCGTACGTCGGGCGGCTCACGTGCCCACCGCCGCGGCCGCCTGCGACAGGATCGACAGGCCGGCCAGGGTGTAGACGACCATGACGGCCGTCAGGGGGACCTCGCCGCGCACAGCCTGCAGGCGACTGGGAAATGCCCCGAAGGCCAGCCGGTGCGCCACGATGACGGCGACGACGTGCCCGGCGAGGATCAAGAGGACTTGCGCCGCGGCGAACCAGCCGGCGTACTCGGTGGCAAGCGGCCACCGGTCGGCGGCCGCGGAGAACGGCGCGAAGGACCAGCCGAGGCCAAACGGGTCGGCGAGGGCGCCGGCCATGCGCGGCAGGTTCTCCCACGCGTAGAAGACGTTGTGCGCCGCATGGTACCCGACCGCGATCGGCAGGAGCGCCGGGGCGAACCGGCGGGCCAGTCCGGCGTGCGCGTCGAGGCTGAGCGCGGCGCGTCGGACCGCCCATACGCACGCGTGCCAGACGGCGAGGAAGACGAGGAAGCCGCCTACGAGCACCAGGACGGCGCCCCCCGCCACGGCGGTCGCCTGTCGTCCGATTCCTGTGGCCAAGAGCCCGTCGTAGTTGACGCCGAAGAGGAGCGCCACGGCGAAGGCGACACCGCCGGCCTCTTCGACGCGCAAGCGGTCCAAGCGGGCGCCCGGGGCGGCCCACCCACCGTCCGGGTCGCGGGGTGCGGCGGCCGCCCACCACGTGAACGTCCGCGTGAGCACCTCCGCGTTGGCAAGCCATATCGAGGAGCCGAAGTAGAGCATCCCGAAGAAGGCGAGCGCCGTGTAGGCTGTGAGGAACGCGGCCAGCGTCCGCGCGTCTTGGGCGCCCGGCGCGGCGACCTCGATGCCGATGAAGATCAGGAGAAGGACGGCGGCCGGCCATGCGCCGAGCCGACGCGGGTACGCAAGCGGGCGTCGTGCGCCGCGCAACCGGTCTGCCCAGGTGCCGAGCACGAGGAACGGGTTCACCCGACGCCACACGTCTCCGACGGCGTATTGGAGGATCGGGACGAGGATCCACACGCCGATCCAGAACCAGACGGGGGCGAGGCCGCCGTCGTTGGCGGGGACGAACGCGTTGGCCAGGATGAGCGTCCACGCGGCAAACCCGACCCACGGGCCGACGCCCACACGGCCGTCCGTCGGTGGCGCCGGTCGGGCATCTTCGGATTCCGTCGTCTCCTTCTCGCGGGTGAGGAACGCCGCGACGACGACGAAGCTGACGGCGACGACGGTCGCCCCGGCGGCCCAGACGAGCCACGCCGGCAGATCCACCCGCGTCTCGACGGGCGCGCCGAAGCCGCCTCCGTGGGCGCTCACCGTGGGCGCCAGGAGCCACGACGCGAGCGCGAACCAGAGGGTCCGACGGAGCACGGCCGGCCAATCGGAGGTCGGGGATGAAGGTTTGCCCTTGACGCCGCTTCAGATCGGCAGGTGGACCAGGAGGGCCGTGGCCGCCACCACGCCCATAAGGATGACGAACTCGATGGTGACGGCGTTGCGCAGGGCGCGTAGGCTCATCGGGGTGCGCCGCTCGATCTGCGGGATGAAGACCAGCCGGTTCAACGCGCCGAGCGCCAACACCACGCTGACGAGGACGAGCTTGACGACGAGTGTCCGCCCGTATTCCGTGGATAGCAAATGGTTCCAGGATCCGAGGAACGCGAACGCCTGGATGAGGCCGGTGAGGGCCAAGGCGAAGACCGAGAGGAGCGCGACCATGCTCGCGTCCTGGATGCGGCGTACCGCCGCGTCGTCCACGTCGGCGACGGGTCCGTCGGCGGTTCGGGAGACGAGGACGCCCGCGAGGACGCCGACCCAGGCGGCTGCTGCGATCAGGTGGAGCCAGTCGGAGACCGCGGCGACCACGTCGCCGGCGGCGACGGCGCGGCTTTGGGCGGTCCAAAAGACGAGGCCGAGGCACCCGACGGCGGCCGCCCATCGCGTGGCCGTCACGCTGCCGCCGAGTGCGAGGGCGCCGACGAGTACGGCGACCACGACGCGCGCCCATCGGGCGGAGGACTCGACCCAGGTCGCGTCGGCGGGGACGCCGAGTGCCTCGACGAGCCCGGCGGCCGCCGCCAGGGCGGCCAGGGCCGACACGGCGGTCTGGGCGCCGCGACGTTCGCCGAAGTTCGGCTGCCGGTCGATGACGGCGAAGAAGAGCAGGAGGCCGACGGCGGTGAGCCAGCCGGCGTACGCGAGGCTCCGGACCGCCACGTCGAGGGCGTGCACCTCCGCCTCAAGCGCTTGTAGGAGGATGGCCCCGGTCACCGCCTCGCCCGCCACACGGCACGAGCGGGCCGGCCATGTAGCTTTTCCTCGCCCCGTCCAGTCGCGGTCTCCCGGTTCGAGCCGGTCCTTGGCGGCTTCGTCACTCGTCGGGCAGCGTCGTGAACGACCACGAGGCCGCACGGTTGTAGAAGAGGCTCACGTACGACGTGGTGCGGAATTCGAGGAACAATGCAGCGTCGGCCGGGACCGTGTTGTTGCCGCTGTCGCCGGCGACCATGAGCTCGAACTTCTCGCTGGTGTTGGGTTCGGGGTAGAAGGTGACCGGTTCGCCGCTCGCGTTCCAGTACGAGCGTCCGGTGTGCAGGACTGCGTGGAAGGGAGGCGCCATCGATTCTCCAAATACGGTGCCGGCGACGACGACGCCGCTGCCGGAGACCTCGGCCGTGCCAAGGGTCGTCAACTGCATCAACCCGTCATGCCCGAACTGTTGCGGCTCCCAGTCCATCTCCAGCACCAGGCTCGAGAAGCCGTCGTGTTCGACGGCGAACGGGAACTTC
>CAZXJU010000087.1:0-7919 GCA_964641035.1 uncultured Halobacteriales archaeon
ACGTGTTCGACGCCCCAGGCGAGCGTCGCGACCTGTTTGCCCAGGTCGTCGACGTAGTATTGGACCTCCACGTCCCAGCCGGCCTTCCGCAGGATCCGTCCCAACGTGTCGCCGAGGATGGGGTTGCGGGCGCGGCCGACGTGCAGCGGGCCGTTCGGGTTGGCGCTCGTGTGCTCGAGGATCACGCGGTGCCCCTTGCCGCCGCCGGCACCGAAGTCGCGACCCTGGCTCCGGACGGCCTCAAGCGTCTCGCGGGCGATCGCGGCGCGGTCCGCATGGAAGTTGACGTACCCGCCCACCGCCACGCAGGCGGCCACGAGGCCGCCGTCCTCCAGGCCGTCGTTCACCCGGTCCGCCAGGTCCTTGGCGATCTCCTGCGGCGCCTTCTTCAACGTCTTGGCCAGCGGGAAGCACGGGTACGCCCGGTCCGCGATCCCGTCTGGGGGCACCTCGAGCACCGGGTCGGGGGCCTCGGGCGCCACATCGGCCAACTCCTTGGCCAGCGCGGCATGCGCCTCGGAATGGAACCGGGCCCACGGGTCGGGCATCGCCGGCGGCTACACTGGCGCCCTCTTAAAGGATTTCACCCGGGTCTCGGAAGAGGCTCTTTCAGCATCCGGCCAACAAAGTTATAACTTCAATCCGCCGCTTCTTGTTACGGGCAGGTGCTTCATGGCCCGGAACAAAACCCTATGCGTTTTCACGGCGCTTACCGTGCTACTAATTGTCACTATGCCGGGCACGGTGGCGACCGCGGAACCGCCAAACCCGGGGCACGAAGAACCCGAGGTCGACCCGTGGGCCACCGTCCACAACGCCACCGGCACCGTCAAGGAGACCCTCCGTGACGCGGGCGACGCGCTCCCGCCCAAAGGCAACAACGGCGGCGGACAAGGCAACGGCAACCACTCCGGCACCGCGGACCAGGCGGCCGACAACGCGTCCGCGGCCGCCAACGAGGCGGTCATCCGCGTCCGCGAGAAGGCCGACGAGACCCAGGAACCCGTCCAAGAGGAGGTCGACGCCACCGTTTCGACCGTCCTCGGCGCCCTCGGCGCCCTCCTGGCCGGCGCCTTCGGCCTGCTTTCACGCCGCGGCGACGACGGAGGCGCCGCCGTCCTGAGCGACTACGTCGTCCAGACCGTCGCAGGAAACCCATGGGCGGCCCTGGTCGTGCTCGCGTCTTCCTTCGGACTCGTCGCCGGGCTCACCTGGCTCGTCCGCCGGGTCCTTCCGTTCGGCCTGGGCCCGTTGCTGTCCCGCATCACCAAGGACGAGCTGTACGAGAACGACGCCCGGCGCCTGGTGGCCGACCTGGTCGCCGAGAACGCCGGCCTGAGCCTCCACGAGATCGTCGAACGGACCGAGTACAGCCGCAACGCCGTCTCCTACCACTTGTTCGTCCTGGAGAAGGAAGACCAGATCACCAGCGTCAAGGACGGCAAATACCGCCGGTATTTCCCCCGCGACGGCAAGTATGTCAACGGCGCCAAGAAGGTCGTCAGCGTGCTCATGAACGACCAGAGCCGCAAGATCGCCAAGTTCGTCACCGACCGCCCCGGCAGCATCCAGCGTGAGGTCTGCGAGAGCCTTGGCACGACGCCGTCGGCCACCTGTTGGCACGCCAAGCGGCTGGAGAGCCATGGCGTGATCCGCAAGGAACGCGACGGGAACATGGTCCGCTATTATCCGGGCCCGGCGCTTGACAAGTACGACCTGGCCGAGTTCGGCCTGCCGTCGCCCGCGTAAGTCGGGCCGACGAGGGTTCCACAAACCCTATAACGAGCGTGCCGACAGAGCGCATGATACACCCTCGCACGGTGAGGCACACGCGTATGAACGGCTCAGGAGAAGGAACCACACGCCCCCGGGACCAGCCCGCGACCGTACAAGTGCATGCGAACGCGGGCCCGCGCCCCCGCTCGGAGACGATCGTGGAGGCGGAGTGCGTCGTCGTCGCCTTCCACCTTCCCGAAGTGTCTCACGGCGAGCTCGGCCACCGGATTCGCGCCGGCACCCTGCTGGTGTGGAGCCGCGCGGAGGACCGGCCCTACCATGCCATGGTCCCCCTGCCGGAGGGCGTCGGCGGCAACCCGCACGTCATCCGGGCGCACAACGGCGTCGTGGAGTTCGTCTTCGCGCGCGCCGCGGCCTAAACGGCCGCCCCAACCGTCTGACAAAGTTAATAAGCCGCGCCGACTGAAAGCCAGGACGGAGGCACTGGATGCAAATCCGAATCCAAGAGCTCGACAAGGTCATCCGCATCCTGGCCACACCCAACCAGAAAAAGATCGTTCTGCTGCACCACAACGCGGACCCGGACTCGATCGGGTCGGCCGCGGCACTCAAGATCGTCTTCCCCAACGTCGACATCGGCGTCACCGGCGACGTGAGCCGGACCGGCCAGCGGCTGCTCGAGGTGTTGAAGGTCGGCGTCGTCACGAACCCCGAATTGAAGAACTACAACCAAGCGGTCCTGGTCGACACCGCGTCGGCCAGCCAGCTGGGCGCCTACGCCGACCAGCTCGAATCCCCGATCGTCCTGGACCACCACGCGCCCAGCCCGCTGTGGGAGCACGCGAAGTACTATTATTGCGACGAGACGAAGGCCAGCTGCACCGAGATCATCTACGACGTGATTCGCGTCGGCCACCACTTGGGCTTCATCGACTTCAGCTTCGAATCCGGCGGCACCGTCAACATCGAAGACCTGGAACGCGTCGGATTGGCGCTGCTGGTCGGCATCGTCGCCGACACCGCGAACTTCCGCTACGCCACCCCGTTCACGTTCCAGACGTACGCGAACCTGCTGCGCCAGTCGGGCCACCAGATGGACGAGGTCCTCGACATCCTCGAATCCATCCCGACCGACGACCCGTCGCGCAAGGTCGCGCACCTGAAGGCGTCGCAACGCCTCAAGTTCGAACGCGTCGGCGACGAAGGCGTCATCGTCGTCCACTCCATTGTCTCGAGCTTCGAAGCGTCGGCGGCCAAAGCGATCCTCGACCTGGGCGCCGACGTGGCGCTCGTGGCGGCCCAACGCGGCGACGAGGTCCGCCTGTCGGCGCGGGCACGCCACCACACGGTCGTCACGTACGACCTGCACCTGGGCCGGCTTCTGCACGAACTGGCGGAGACGTTCAACGTGGGCGCCGGCGGCCACGACACGGCCGCCGGACTCAACGGACCCGGCTCCGCCCAAGTCATCCTTGACGAGTGCGTCCGTGTCCTCACGGAGAAGATCGAGCAGCGGGAGAACCCGCCGCGTCCGCCCGAGGCGGCCACGTCGACGGTGTAGTCCGCCCGCTCACTTGCCGTACCGGCGCCGCCGGCGCTGGTAGCTGCGGATCGCGTGCAGGAAGTCCTTCTTTCGCAGCGCGGGCCAGAAGACGTCGGCGAAGTAGAGTTCCGAGTACGCCGCCTGCCACAACAGGAAGTTGCTCACGCGCTCCTCGCCGCTGGTGCGCAGCACGAGGTCGGGGTCCGGCAGCCCGTTCGTGTACAGGCGGCTGCCGAAGTACTGCTCGGTGATCTGTTCGGGGTCCAGGCCGTCCTCGCGCACCTCGCGTGCGACCCGGCGGACCGCCTGGATCAGTTCCTCCCGTCCGCCGTAGGCCACGGCGACGTTGAAGAAGTAGTCGTCATAGTCCTTGGTGGCCTCCTCGGCCCGGTGCGCGGCGGCTTGTACCGCCTCTGGAAGCAGGTCGATCCGCCCCAGAGTCCGCACGCGGATCCGGTGCTTGTGCACGCGGTCGTCCTCGGCCAGGCGGTTGTAGTTCTCCTCGAACAGCTCCATCAGCAGTTCGACCTCCTCCGGCGCCCGCGAGAAGTTCTCGGTGCTGAACGCGTAGACGGTGAGGTACCGGATGTCCAGCTCGAGACACCAGTCGAGCAGCTCCTCCAGCTTCTCCCGGCCGATCAGGTGGCCGGCGACCGGCTCCATGCCCAACCGCTGGGCGAACCGCCGGTTGCCGTCCATGATGACGCCGACGTGGCGTGGGACGGGACCCTCGTCGCGGACCTCCTCGACCAGTTTCCGCGTGCGGGCCCGCTGCAACCGGTCGTACACGAACCGTGTCAACCGGTTCTGGTACAGGTTCGCCATCAACCGGTTCGTCGAGGGCGCCAACAACACCCGTTCGCCCACGCGGTCCAGACGTTGGGCCACCTGCTCTTCGATCCGGCGCAGGCGTTCGCTCATCGTCCGCTTCGAGTCGGGCGGCCGGTTTAAAGGTTTGCCGGACGGATTTCGTCGTCAGGCGGTGGCGGTCAGGACCTGGCCGAAGGGCGTGGTCTGCCCGGGGGCCACGCGGGCGACGATGGCTGCGCCGCCCAGTTCCTTGTCTAGGCCTTCGGGCGTGCCGGCGAGCACTGGGAAGGTCCCCCAATGGATCGGGACGACCGTCTTGAGCCCGAGCATGCGCACGGCGCGGGCCGCGGCGGTCGGGTCCATGGTGAAATGGCCGCCGATGCAGACGAAGCCGACGGTCGGCTTGTACCGTTCGCCGATTAGTTTGAGGTCGCCGAAGAGGTCCGTGTCGCCGGAATGGTAGAACGTGGTTCCGTCGGAGAGTCCGACGACGAACCCGGCCGCCTGTCCGCCCGGCGCCATGCCGGACTCGGTGGTGATGTCGCCCGAGTGGACGGCCTCGACCATGGTGACGTTGCAGCCGGCGACCTCGACGGTGCCGCCTTTGTTCATCCCGACGACGTTCTCTTCGTCGACGCCTTGGCTGGTGACGTACGTGGCGACTTCGTGGATGGCGACGACGGTGGCGTCGTGCTTTTTGGCCAGCTCGACCGTCTCGCCCAGGTGGTCGAAATGGCCGTGGGTCACGAGGATCGCGTCGACGTCTTCCACGTCGGCGGCGGCCTCGGGCGCCTTCGGGTTGGTCAAGAACGGGTCGATCAGGACGTTCTTGCCTTCCGGGGTCGTCACGTGCACGGCCGCGTGTCCTAGCCAGGTGAAGTTGGGTGTGTCGGTCATTCTCGCGTCACCGACCGTATGAATCGGCGCACGGCGCAATAAACCCTGGGTCGGCGCCGCTTACACGACGGCTCCAGGCTCCTCATAAGTCTTCGACCGCGTCCTCGGGATTGGTTGAGACCATGAACACCACGTGGACCCGAAACGTGCTGGCCTTTGCGACCGTCGTTACGCTCCTGGTGCCCCTGGCGGCGGCGCACGAGCCGGCTCCGGACACGGACGACGACCTGGACTACTATCTGAACGCACGCGACGGCGCGCTCTACTTGTCGCACCTGCCGCCGTCGGCGATGAACGCGACCACGTGGACGCACGCGATGGGCGACGACGTGGACGACACCGTCACCGTGCGCCTCGACGTGCCGGCGCCGGTCTACGACGTCAACGAGTCGGCCGGCGTCTCCGGCGCCATCCGGGCGGCCGCCGAATGCGACCCCGACATCTACTGGTACTGCGACGCCGTCCGGATGAGCGTCGAACTCGTCGAGGGCGACCGCCGCGTCCAACTGGGCGACTGGTCCCTGTCGTCGTACGACCGGACGTACAGTTTCGACGGCGACTTCCCGGGCCACGGCTACGACGAGGCGCCGCACACGCACGGCGACGGGTCCGACGCCGACCGGCCGCTTCGCACCGACGACGTCTCGTTCGACATCACCTTCCGCTACGGCGGCACCTTCGGTTCCGGGCTCGGCCTGGCATCCGGCGAGTACGAGGTCGCCGTGCACATCGATGGCCACAGCTTCGCGCATCTCGACGCCGCGTCGGGCCCCAAGGCGCCGGAGCCGGCACCGGCCAACGAGACGGTGGGCGGCAACGAGACGAACGCCACCGGGCCCTCCGGCAACGAGACCGGGCCCAACGGGACCGCCGGCGGCAACTCGACGAACAGTTCCTCCAGCTCCGCCGGCGCGCCCGGCGACGCGCGCGTGTACGTCGCGGACAACACCGTGGATTCGCCCGGATTGGGCCTTCTGGCCGCACTGGCCGCCGTCGGCCTGGGGATCCGTCGCGCCCGGAAGGGGTTTACACGTGCCCACCACTGACGTTATAAGGCGCTCGGCCGCTTCCCGTGTGGGTGCGTGACATGCACGGTGCAATGCAGTGGCTAGTAGTCGTCGGATTGGGGGCGCTGTTCATCGTCCCCGCCGCCTTGGCGACAGAACCGACGACCGGCGAGGCCGTCCAGGCGTCGGAGCCTGACGTGACGGTCACCGAGGATGCGACGGTCGCAGTCTCCGAATCGGCGGACGCCGACAGCGACGCGGTCGAGGCCGGCGTCACCGTCGACGCGACCGCGGACGGAAGGACCACGACGGACGCGGCGGACGAGCCGAGAATCGCTTCCTTCGTACCGGACGAGTCCTTCGTACCGGACGCCGCGCCGCGCCACGCGATGATGACGCAGACGTACGCCGTGGCCCATCCGGAGCTTGCCGCGCCTGCCGTCTCGACCGTGTTCGCGCCCGCCTCCGACACCGAGCGGACCGCCCGCGCGATCCTCCAGGATGCAGGCGTCGTCGCCGACGACGTGCCGGAGGTCACACCGACGGCAGAGACGACGTCGGACGAGGCGCTCTCCCCCGTCCACGTCGACGCGTCGGCCTCCTCGACCTCGGACGACCCGGTGCACGTTACGGCATCGGCACAGGCCGCCGGCGCGCACGCAGGCGCCGACAGCAGCCAGATGCCCACACCGGCCTCCTACGGCGCCTACCCCTGGGGTGCGTCGGACGAGACGCCGGCCGAACCCGCTCCTGATTCCGCACCGGCTGCGGCCGCCGACGAACGCGCATCCGGACCGGCATTCGCCCTTGGCGGCGACGTCGTTCCGGCGGTACCCGACGCCGTGGCCGCCGCGTTGGCCGTGACGGCCGTCTTCGGCGCCGCCTCCGCGACCGCCGGTTTCCTATTCATCCCCGGCTGGCGTGCGGCGCTCTCTCGCGCCGTGAAGGCCTCCCCGCTTGCCTTCCTGTTCTCCCGGATCGCCAAGGACGACGTGCTCGACCACCCGAAACGGGCCGAGATCTACGAGTTCGTCACGCAGAACCCGGGCGAACGCGTAGAAGCCGTCCGCAAGGCGCTCGGGTACGCCAACGGGACGATGCTCCACCACCTACAGGTGCTGCGGGACAAGGACCTGGTACGCAAGGTCAAGCAGGGCGGCATCACCCGCCTGTTCCCCGCCGGGCCGAAGATCGACCCGCTACCCTACTTGATTCCCCCGCGCCGTGCGATCCTGGAGGCCGTGGCCGCCAAGCCGGGCATGGTCCAACGGCAAGTCGGCGACCGCGTCGACATGTCGGAGCGGATGGTCAGCTACCATGTCAAGCAACTGGCCGGCGACGGCCTGGTGGAGGTCCGGCGCGACGGTTCGTGCAACCGGGTCTACCCGGCGGTCGAAGAGGAGACGGTCCACCGTCTGCTCGAGGTGCCGGCTGCGTGCCCCGTAAGCTAGTTATCGTGTCTTCTCATCGGCCCGCCCGACGACGACGCGGGCGTGGTCTAGGGGTTATGACAGTGGCTTCCCAAGCCACTTGCACGGGTTCGATTCCCGTCGCCCGCATCTGGACTCGGCGAGTACGCGGCCCGTTATCCTTGCCAGACCGTACATGCGCGCCCCACGTTTCTTATACACGTACGGAAACGTTCTTCATGCCATGCACGGTCATGGCATGAAGACAAGAGGGGTTTTGATGCGGTTGGTACAAGGGCTCGTGATGGTAGGCTTGATGGTGACAATGCCGTTGGCCGGGTGTTTCGGCGACTCGGACCCGGCGACGATCGCTGAGGGTGGTGCCACGTTCAGCGGGGAAAGCGGATCGATCTCCGGCGTCGTCCTGGACGACTCGCTCCTTCCTGTTGAAGGGGCGAAAGTGGCGTTGTTGACACCGAACGGGACGGCCGTGTATCGGATCGTGAACACGACACA
>CAZXJU010000088.1:0-7912 GCA_964641035.1 uncultured Halobacteriales archaeon
CCGGCATGGAGGAGAACCTGCGGATCCAGGAGGAGATGCTGGCGGCCGCCCTCAAATATACGGCGGAGCACGCGGCCGGGGACCTCAAGGAGCTGGGTCGGGACCCCGAGGAGTTGAAGGCGGTCACCGCCCCGTTCGACCGGCTCGACTACGGCGAGGCCGTCGAGAAGCTCCAAGACCTCGGCAAGCGGATCACGTGGGGCCAGGACTTCGGGCGGGAACATGAGACGGCGCTGACCGAGGACCGGTCGACGCCGCTCTTCATCACGGACTGGCCCAAGGAGATCAAGGCGTTCTACATGAAGGTCCATCCCGACAACCCGGACGTCGTCCTCTCCGACGACCTGTTGGCCCCGGAAGGCTACGGCGAGATCATCGGCGCCAGCGTCCGCGAGGACGACAACGACCTGATGATCGAACGGCTCAAGAAGGAGGGCGCCACCCTCGAGAACTACGAGTGGTACCTCGACCTGCGACGCTACGGTTCGATCCCCCACGCCGGGTTCGGCCTCGGGATCGAGCGCGTAGTCCAATGGATCTGCAAGCTCGACCACGTGCGGGACGCCACGCCGTTTCCGCGCGTGATGAACCGCGCGAGCCCGTAGCCGGCGCGAGCGTGGTCCTGCTTTTTCATGCGATTCGGGCGCCGGGGAAGAGATTACTCCGAACCGCCGCGGCGATGCCGTCGTCGTACGTGAGAATCGGTTCTCGATTTTGGGCCGAGATCTGACAGACGACCGCATCGAACAGACTCAACGGCCGCTCTTCCTGCTTGGCCAGGGCCTCGGCGATCGGCCGCAGTCGGGTCGCAAGCATGGCGGCTTGGTCCCGAGTCAGCACATCCTCCACGGCGAAGGGGCCGTCGGTTGCGTTCGCCAAGACGCGCTTGGCCGTTTCGGCCGGAAGCCGCAAGCCGATTGTCTGGCAGAACTCGTACCAGATGGGCGCGGGGATGAGAACCCTGTCACGGTAGAGATTGACTTTCCTGGCCTTCGAATGATGCTTGTCGCCTGGCGAATGAAGCGCCACGAGGAAGCTCGTGTCCGCAATCACCGCTCAAGCTCCTCATACCACGGTTTGCGCCCAAGGAGCTTCGCCGTGTATTCACGGTGCCGCTGGGAAAGGTCGGCTGGGCCCAGGTCGACCAGGTACGGTTCCCAATCCTTCTTCGGCTTACGCGCCCCGATCTCGACGTCAATCTCCATCCCCGGCTCGAGGCGCCCGAACTCGGTTGACTCTCGCGGCAGCCGGATCGCGATTCCGTTGCCCCACTTCTTGACCTCAAGGCGCATGTATCTACAGTGGATACATCTCCTATTTCAAAAGATTGGTAGCCACGTTTGCCGCCGCCCGCCGCCACCTTACCGCTTATATAGAACGCGGGTTTCTTGCGGCACCCCACGCGCCGTGGTGGCTCAGCTGGTAGAGCGTCGGACTCATAATCCGAAGGTCCTGGGTTCAAACCCCAGCCACGGCACTTATCGACGCCGGACAAGCACTAGGCCGACGCCGGCCGCGACGACGAACGCCATGAACCCGACGCCCGGGATCTGCGAGTCGCCCTCCAGCTCCGTGTCGTCGACCGGGTCCGTCACGTTGTCCACGAGGCCCGGCCCGTCCGCCACGCTAAAGGGCACCACGAGCTCGCCGCCGAGTTCGCCGTAGTAGTAATCCGGCGTCGCCTCCCCATGGATCGTCACCGGGTCCACCACGAGCACGTAGTCGCCGGCCTCGGCGAACGTGTAGCCGAACTCAAACGAGCCGGACGCGTGCGTGTGCAGCTTGTTCTGCACCAGAGGCGGGCCCCACTCGGAGCGGAGGATCTGGAAGTCGATCTCGCTGTGCGCCGCGGCCGTGCCGCTGGGATCGGAAGAGAAGAAGGTGACCGTGCCCGGTTCGCCGGCGGCGAAGTCGTCCAACCCGTCGGCGGTGACGATGACACTTCCCACCGTGCCCGGCATCGGGATCCCGTCGATCGGTAGGACTTGGCCCACGGTGAACGCCAAGCTGCCCCTCGAGGCGTGGCCGTCTTCCGTCGCCGTCACGTCAAACTGGTATTGACCCGGGCTGTCCCAATGAATCACCAGGTCCATCAGCGGACCCATCGACGCCACCCCTGGCGCGTAGAAGATGGGCATCTGGCATCCCGAATCCGGGCGGACGAGAGCGGTGAACGACGGTTGCCCCGTCGGAGCCGCCGTCGCCGTGTCCACTTGGACCGCGTTCAACACGAAGCGGCTGAACGGCGACGAGGAGGCCTGCGGGTCGACGGTCGTCCGTAGGGCTGTCGCGTCGTCACGCTCCGTCGAGGCGGCCGCCGCTTGCGAGCTGCACGCCTCGCTGGCCTGTGGGCACGTGCCCTCGTTGGCCGGCTGCACCATGAAGCCGTCGGACGCGACGGAGATCGTGGTTGTCGACGACGTCGGCGCGAAGCGGGGCGTCGGCGCCGCGTCCACGACCGTGGCACGCACGAGCCAGTCCCCTTCGAAGAAGCGGTAGCAAAGCCAGAGGCCCTGCCCGTCAGCGGACTCGGAAATGGGCGCGCGCAACACCATCCAGTCGTCGCCAGGACGACGGACCTCGACGACGGCCTCCGTACCGTTGACGGGGGCCCCGTCGGCCCCGACCGCCTGGACTTCGATCTGGTGAAGGCCCGGCGAATCGGCCCCTTCGGCCACCGATACCTCGGCGGAGACGTTCATGCCGGCTCCGGAGGATCGCTTCGCGACCCCCTCAAGGTGGTCCTCGAACTGGACGCCGTCGCCGCATTGGCCGTCCGGAATCGCGACCCAGACGGTGAACGGTCCGGCGCGCTCGAACGTGAACTGGAACGTGTTGAGGGCGTTGTAATCATGGCTCGAGTCCGCCGTCGTCTCGTAGAGGACGACGTCGTTCTGCTCGACCACGATGCAGCCTTGTTGGTGCACCCGCGTCATCCCATCCTCGGTCAACAATACGTAGCCGAAGGAGTGCGGCTGGCCGACCCACGCGGTATGGTTGTCCCCTAGGTCGTGGACCAGGTGGATCCCGGCCTCCGCGGCCTCCGACGGAGCGTCGGCGGCGCCCGCCACGGGAATCAGGAACGCGAGCGTGACGACCAGTGTGATTGGGAGACGCATGGATACCTGTATCCTGAGCCACGGTCGGGTGATTTAAGCTTTGGCGCCGGGCGGGGTCACCGGAAGATGAGCGCCACGACCACCGCTTCGCCGTCCAGGGCCTCCGCCGTGGCGTTCCAGACGCCGTTGACGACGACGGTCGCCCCTTCGGCCGGCGGCGTCGTCAGGTTCCACCGGACCGGCACCGACGACCCGCCGGCGGTCAGGACGAACGAGCCCTCTCCCACCTGGGACGCCGTGCCGCGCAACCGGTACGCGCCGCCGTCCTGGCCGACCTCGTCCAGGTCGTCCGTGGCGATGACGCCGTCGTGGTACAGCATGCTCAAGAAGATCAAGAACACGACGAGGACCGCGGCAATCGCGACGCGGCCGGAAGGAATCGGCCTCCGGGCGTCCGGGTCCTCCAGGAACTCTTCCTTGGGCGCGGTGTCCTCCGGCACGGCCCGCCGATGCCGCGAAGGCCGGAAAACGTTTTCGCAGCGGTCCGGATGAGGCCGTCGTCGTGACCCGGATCCCCCGCTCGCATCCCCGGTACCACAGCCTGACGACCCGCGAACGCATCACGAAGGCGTACGAGGACGGCCTCGTGCACGGCACCGGCCTCATCGCCCACGGGCGCGGCGAAGCCTTCGACTACCTGTTGGGCGAGCGGACGCACCCGTTTGCCGAACGCGCCGCCGAGGCCGCGGCCGCGCACCTGGTGACCGCCGACCATCCCGTCGTCAGCGTCAACGGCAACGTCGCCGCGTTGGCCGCGCGCGCCGTGGCGCAGCTGGCCGACGCCGTCGACGCGCGCGTCGAGGTGAACCTCTTCCACCGGACCGACCAACGCGTCGCCCGGCTGGTCGCGACCATGGAGGCCGCCGGGGCGCACGGTGTCCTGGGCGGGGACCCGGAAGCCAAGATCCCCGGGCTCGAATCCAACCGGGCCGCCTGCAGCAAGCAAGGCATCTACGCCGCCGACGTCGTCCTGGTCCCCTTGGAGGACGGCGACCGGGGCGAGGCGCTCAAGAAGATGGGGAAGACCGTGCTCACCATCGACCTCAACCCGTTGAGCCGGACCGCGCGCGCCGCCGACGTCACGGTGGTCGACGAGTTGACGCGGGCCGTGCCCAACATCCGGGCGCACGCGGACGCCCTCGACAAGGCGGGTGGGGACGCGGCGGCCGACGCGGTCGCCGCGTGGGACAACCGGGCGGCGCTGCGCCAGGCGCTCGACGCGATTGCGCACGGCGCCGTTCTGGAGTGAACATTTCAACGGACGGCCGAAAAAGGGTAATACCCTCCTCGTCTCGTAGGGGTCTTCGTGGACGTCGGCGCGTGGCGGGTCCGCATCCTGGACCCGCGCCTGTTCGCCCGCAAGCTGATTCTGCTGCTGGTGTTCAGCGCGGCCTTCGTCCCGCTCAAGTATTACGAGTGGGACACGGCGCTCACGTGGTACATCGTGTTGCTGCTTCTGCTGCACGTCTACTTCGTCTTCGTGCTCATCTGGCGCGTCCGGTGGAAGCAGCTGGCCGAGCATCGGCGGAGCTTCGCGTTGCGGCTGATCGCCGTGGCCTTCTTCGTCTTCCTGTTGGCGATCCTGGAGGCCGGCGTCACGTTCCTGGAATTCCTTGTCTTCTTGGTCGCGAGCCTGGTGATCCATACGCTTCTGTTGTTGTCGTTGACCGTCGACGCGCGGCGGCACGTGCCGGCCGGCGAGGCGGCTCCCGTGCCCTCCGAATAGAGTCTTTATAACGTCACCGGGTTCGGCGGCCGACCATGTGGCGCACCCGCTACACGACCGACGTGACCGAGGACGACCACGGCACGAGCCAACGGCTGGCCGGCTGGGTCGAAGAGATCCGCGACTTGGGGAAGATCGCCTTCCTCATCGTCCGCGACCGGACCGCCACATTCCAGATCACGCTGCCGAAGTCCAAGGTCGACGAGGCCGTCTTCGAACGGGCCACCGGCCTCAACCGCGAGAGCGTCGTCAGCGTCGAAGGCGAGATCAAGGCCAACGAGAAGGTCCGCAACGGCTGGGAGATCCTGCCTGCGAAGCTCGACGTGTTGAACGCGGCCGACGCGCCGCTTCCCTTGGGCGTCGTCGACCGTGTCAACATCGAGATGGACACGCGCCTGGACCACCGGTTCATGGACCTCAGGCGGCCCGAGCCGCGCGCCATCTTCCGCATCCGCAGCGGCGTACTGGGCGCCGCGCATGAGTTCTTGCGCGGCGAAGGCTTCCTCGAGATCCACACGTCGAACCTCATCGGCAGCTCCAGCGAGGGCGGCACCGAGGTCTTCAAGGTCAAGTACTTCGAACGCGACGCCTTCCTCAGCCAATCGCCCCAGCTCTACAAGCAGACGATGATGGCCACCGGGTTCGACCGCGTCTACGAGATCGCCCGGTACTTCCGCGCCGAGAAGTCGAACACGGTACGCCACCTGGCCGAGATTACCGGCATCGACCTGGAGATGGCGTTCGTCGAGGACGAGGACGAGGTCATGGACCTCATCGAAGGCCTCATGCACGCGATCTGGACGCGCGTGGCCGACGAACACCAGTCCGACCTGGAGATTCTGGAGGCCGAGGTCGCCGAACCGAAGCGGCCGTTCCTGCGGATCCCCTACGACGACGCGCTTGCGAAGGCCACGGAGGCCGGCGCCAAGATGCAATGGGGGGAGGACTTCTCCACCGAGGTCGAGAAGCAGTTGGGCGACGTCCTGGCCGACGAAGGCCACGACTTCTATTGGATCACCAAGTGGCCGCTTTCCCTCAAGCCGTTTTATTGCGCGCCCGACGAGCCGACGATGGATTCGAAGTACAGCCGCGCCTTCGACCTGGGGTACCGCGGGGTCGAGCTCTTGTCGGGCGCCCAACGCGTCCACGACCCAGAGCTCCTCGTCGAGGGCCTCAAACGCTGGGACCTCAACCCGGACGACTTCGAGGGGTACCTGGAGGCGTTCCGGTTCGGGATGCCGCCGCACGGCGGGTGCGGCATCGGCGTCGAGCGGATCCTCATGCAGATGCTGGGGCTCTCGAACATCCGGGAGACGGTGCTCTTTCCGCGCGATCGCGTCCGCTTGACGCCGTAGTCGGATCCGGTCCGCTCAAAACAGCGACGGGGAGCGGTAGCAGACGCCCGGCACGCGTTCGTCGGTGTCCGGGTCGACCTGGCCTTCCCAGCACGGTTGCGGGTCCTCGACGGCACGCGTCATGTCGATTGGCAAGACGAGTTTCGCGCCCGAGAGGTCGATACGGATGTAGGATCCGTCCGAGAGGGGTTGCAGGCTGGGGCCGGGCCCGCCGACGGTGTTGGCGGCGGCCGTCAGGACGATGCGGTTGCCGGCGTGGACGATGTCGTCCTGCGGGAAGAACCGCACCTTGATGCTCTGCGTCTCGTCGCTGATGTCGCTCTTGCCTTGGGTCAGGTCGTCGGCGTGGTTGAGGCTCAAGGCGGCGAAGTTGATTGCGCGGTCGGTGCCGTCCGGCAGGCGTTCCGATAGCGTCAGGATGAGGCTGGCGCGGGCGCCGGAGGCCGTCACGTCGGCCTTGAAGATGGGCAGGCCGCTGACCGTCAGGTTCTCCGGTACGGGGTCGCTGACCCAGACCACGCGGTCGGTGCCTTGGTCCAGGGCGCCGTCCTGCGGTTGGAGGCTGCCCATGTAGTCGTAATAGGTGGCGACGCCGCCGCCGGCGTCGTTGGTCGCCAGGAGGCCGTCTTTGGCCGGGTAGAGGACAAGGGGTTCCGTGTCGCGCGGCGGGAAGTGGTTCTCGTGACGCCACACGCCGTCGTCGTCCTGGACCTGTACGGGTGGCGCGTCGAGGACGCCGGTGTCGACTTCCTTGAGGAACTGGTCGAACCAGGCGATCATCGTGGCGTTGAAGAAGTCCTCCCGCTGCGGCCAGTTGTGCGTCCATTGGCCGACCCAGACCTTGTAGTCGACGCCGGAGTCTTGGACGGCGTCGAGCCAGTCCTCCATCATGTGCGGCTTGACGTTCCAGTCTTGCAGCCCATGGATGAAGAAGACGCTGGCGCGGTCCATGTCCGGCGCGTTGTTGAGTTCGAATAGGAAGTCGCGCGGGATCCAGTAGGCGTCCTTGTTCCCGTCGGCGGTCGACGAGACGCCGCCTTCCTGGACGTAGATCTGGTCCGTGCACGCCTCCGTGGCGGTGCCCAGCACGAAGCCGGCCGGGTCGGTGGCCGGCTGGGTGTTCGGCGCGTCGGCGTAGAATGGGATGGCTCCGACCATCGCCCAGTAGTACGTGTTGAAGCCGAGGCCTTGGACGTTGATGGGGACGCCGTTGACGAAGTTGTACTTGTACATGTCCGAGATGCCGCTGATCGGCACGATCGTCTTGAGGCTCGGAGGCGCCTCGACCCAGACGTCCTGGGGCGTGGTGCCGGGGTAGCTGACCCCGATGAGGCCGATGTTGCCGTTGGACCAGTCCTGCTCGGCGTAGTATTCGATGACGGCGGCCGTGTCCTTGGCCTCGGTCGGGCCGCCCTGGGTGAAGCAGCCTTCGGAGTAGCCGGTGCCGCGGACGCTGACGATGCCGTAGGCGAAGCCGTGGCTTACCAGGATGTTGCCGAGGCTTCCTAGACGGTGGTCGGAGCGCTCCAATTCGGTGCCGTCGAGGTTGTCGCCCTCGATGCGGATGGGGTTTCCGCCCGAGTAGTACGGTGTGACTTGAAGGATGACGGGGACGGGCCCGGCGATGTCGGGTCGGACGATCCACGTGTCGAGCATCACGCCGTCGAGGGCGGGCACCTTGTGGTTCTGGACGATGGAGTTCAGGACGTTGA
>CAZXJU010000089.1:0-7874 GCA_964641035.1 uncultured Halobacteriales archaeon
GGCCAGCATGATCAACAGGTTCCTCCGGGTGGCCATAGGGACGACGCGTCGGTCCACCGTGATATAGGTTGTCCCGGTCGCGCCGAAGAAGGGAAAAGGCTCCTGGCTCGGGTTACTGGTCGGGCAGCGCGGTCCACGGATCGGGTGCCGGCCCATTGATGAAGAACGTGATGTAGACCGTGGCGCGCGCCTCCATCATTAGGCCAAAGTCGGGGCCGAGGCCCGCCTCGCAGAAGCCGAGGTCGCAGCGGCCGGCGAAGAGCCGGTAGAACCAGTCGCCGTACCAGTCGTCTTCGGGAATCTCCCGCTCGAGGAGACTGTCCGGGTTGTCGATGCGGATGCGGATCGGCGGCTCGTCCGACTCCTCCCGGAACGTGTAGGGGTCCGCCTGGTTGATGGAGCCGCCGGAGCCGCGCGTGATGTTGGGGGCGTTCATGTCGAACGCGAAGCCGCGCCCGGAGACGCCGGATTGCGGCTCCCAGTTGAGTTCGGCGAAGATGGCGTGCCAGTCGAGGCTGCCTTCGTCCTCGTAGTTCACCTCACAGTTCGAGCTGGGGTCGCATTCGAGGCGGATGCCGCCGCACGTCTTGGCCAGCGTGTTGACGTCCGTGTAGATGCATTGCGGTGTCAGCTTCCACGCAACCGCCGTCATCGTCAGGACGCGCGTGTCCGTGGTGTGGTACGGTTCGTCGGTCGGCACCTCTCCCAAGGAGAAGTGCGCCTCGGCGACCTGGCCGCGTTGGATGTCCAGCGCCCGGGCCTGCGAATCGTAGCCCAGCGCTTGCGCCACGATCGTGTACGTGCCGGGCTGCACGCCGGCAAGCGAGTAATGGCCTTCCTCGTCCGTCGTGGCCAGCGCCACCGTCTGGCCTTCGGACAGGAGACCCACCTGGGCGGTCGGGATCGGCAACAGGTCGTCGGTCGTGACGCGTCCGGCCACGCCGCCCGTGTCGTCGTCCACCTCGGCCCCGGGGCCTTGCGGCCCGGCCGCGTCGTCGCCGGTCCCGATGCACCCGGCGAAGACGACGGCCAGCAGAATCCCGACTAGACCGATGCTTTGAATCGACTTCACTTTGGACACCACCTGCACGTCCAGGGAATCCAGGGGTGGCGACCGCAGATAAGCCTTTCCGCCGGTGAGCCGTCCCGGCGGTTCTTCGAGGCGTCTCGGGCCGGTCCGCCGCGACGGTGCCGGTGCTACAAGATTCGGCGCCGGGACCGACGCGAGAAACGAAAGTGGGCCCGCCCGGATTTGAACCGGGGTCTATAGCTCCCGAAGCTACAAGTATACCAAGCTAGCCCACGGGCCCGCGGGTGCCGGGATTTCGGGCCGGCTGTTAAAGGTTCGTGTCCCGGCTCACGGCGCCGGCCGGAAGTCGACGTCGGGCGCGTCGTCGCCGGTGCGGTCGACGCGGATGATGTGCACGGGGTTCGTGATGACGTCCGCCGCCCCGCATCCATCGCACGGCTCCGTCTCCTGGTAATGGACCCGGTAGTCGTTGCCTTTGGCTTCCACCGCAGTGATGTTGATCGCGTAGCCTCCGGACGGTTGTTCTCCCATGAGGACCGCCACGGCGAACCGGGCCGAGAAATTTACCGGCGGGACGGGGTCCTTCGGGTTTTGGCGGCTTTGGTGCTCTTCCCAGAACGTTTCCCAGGTGGCGTTGTCGGTGAAGACGAGGCCGGTGAAGTCGTCCGCGTCGTACCCGGTGAAGGAGCCGTGCCGGATGGTCTGGTACTCGACCGGTTCGAAGGTGCCGGTTCCGAACCACCCGAAGCATCCGGCTGAGGCAATGGCCGCCACGGCCAAGACCGCCAGGCTTGGTGCGGGACTTCGGCGCACGACGGGTCATGATGGCCTAGGCTCCTTATATGTAGCTTGCCAAAGGGGCGGTGGCGTCCTCTAGCAGTCGAGGTGGAACCCGTAGTCGCCGCGGAATTCGTCGCCCGCCAGGTCGTCCCCGGACCGCTGGGCGTCGATTTTCCACGTGCCCGAGTCGCCCGTGAACTCCTGGGATTCCAGCGTGAAGTCGCCGTCGTAGGACTGCTGGAACAATTGGCCGTCGTTTCCGTCGGTGAGCGTGATTTGGACGGTGCCGTCGGGGACGTTGCCGCTGCCGCTGAGCGTGCCGCTGTCCCCGCAGTCCGTGGTCTCGCTGTGGGACCCGTTCGAGGCGCCGTCGTATTCGAGGCTCGCGTCGGCTGTGATGCCGGTGCCGACGCCCATGCAGCCGGAAAGCGCCATGGCGGACGCAAGCAACAGGGCGAAGGTCGTATTCCTCATGTGTGGTCACCGCCTGTGGTGGTGGGCTGCCGATTCCCCTTTGGAGTTAAGGGTGTTCTAGGACAAACGCCGAATTCCCGGGGTGTCGGAGGCGCCCCGGGCAATCGGCCGGCGGGCCTCAGCAATCGAGCCGGAAGGTGTATTCTCCTTGGAAGTCGTCGCCGGCCAGGTCGTCGCCGGTCCGGTCGGCCGTGATCTCCCACGAGCCGGACGCTCCGTTCAACTCGTTGGGGTCGAGCGTGAATTCCCCTTCGAAGCTCTGGCTGAAGACCTCGTCCCCACCGCCGTCCGAGACGGTGACTTCGAGCCGGCCGTCGGAGACGTTGCCGTCGCCGGTCAACGTCCCCGTGTCGTTGCAGCTTGCTTCTTCGCTGTGCGACCCGCTGCCGTTTCCGTCGAAGGTCACGCTTGCGTCCGCTCCGAGCGTCCCGCCGCTGCAGCCGGCCAAGGCCATGACGGCCGTCAGCAGGAGCACGAAGGGCCATTTTGTGTTCATTCGGATATTCCTCAAGGAGACACCCGCGCCGTCCATTAAAGCGGCTTGTGAGACACGCGTCGAACCTTCGCGAATCGTCCTAGGACCCGATGACTTGGACGACGACGCGGCGTTCGCGCGGCTTGTTGTCCATCTCCAAGAACACGATCTGTTGCCACCGACCGAGCGTCGGTTCGCCGTCGACGACGGGCACGGTGAGGCTCGGGCCGAGGAAGGCGGCACGCACGTGGCTGTGGCCGTTCCCGTCCTGCCACATACGCTGGTGGCCGTACTCAAGCCCGTCGCCGTGGCGCGGAAAGAGCCGGTCGAGCGCCTTCGGCACGTCCTCCTCCACGAGCCCCGGCTCATGCTCGAGCGTGGTGATCGCCGTCGTCGAGGAGGCAGTGAACACGCAGGCCAGGCCGTCGCGCACGCCGGATTCCTTCACCTTGGCGCGGACCTCGTCGGTCAGGTCGTGAATCTCGATCTCGCCGTCCGTTTCGAACGTGATGTGGCTTGCGGGCATCGGCCAGCCAATGGTACCGCGTGCCTTGAAGGCGGCGGCCACTTGCGCCCGGTTACGCCGACGCGAACGACTCGACCGTCTTCAGGGCGTCCGGATTCTTCTCGAAATGGTCCCGGACGGGTGCGAGCACCTCGTTCACGTAGCCGGCGGCCGCCGCCTTGAGGTCGGCCGGGTGCAGGTCGCCCTCGACGAAGGCGGCGGAGAGCTCCTCGAACGTGGCGAACGCGGCGCGCCCACCGAACTTCTCGGGCCGCTCGACGACGAACGGGTCGTCGCGGCCGCGTTTCAGATGCCCGTCGAACACGATCAGGCGCACCAGGTCCAGGACCGGGTTGCCTTCGGTCTCGCCTTGCGGACAGACGGCGCCCTTGATCTTTCGCACCACGTCTTGCTCGGAATCGTGGATGAGGATGCCGGTGTCGGGCTTCGACTTGCTCATCTTCGCCTCCGTCGGGTCCATGCGTCCCTCGGCCTTGAGCGACGGCAGCAGGGGCGTGTGCACCGCCACCGGCGGCGTCCGGTCGAGCTTCTTCGCGATGTCGCGGCAGAGCATGTGCGCATGCCGCTGGTCCAGGCCGCCGAACGCCAGGTCGAAGCCGAAATGGAAGATGTCGGCCACCTGCATCGCCGGGTAGAGGAACTTGCTGGTGTCGGCATCCGCGTCCTCCGCGGTCCGGCCGAGGATGTCGAGCGCGCGGCGCATGCGCGCGAGCGTCGTGTTCTTCATCACCTGGATGACGGTCGCCCAGTAGCCGGGCTCGTCGACGTAGTCGTTGGCGTAGGCGAAGGTGACCTTGTCGACGGGCACGCCGAGCGCGGCGAAACACTCCTTCATGTATTCGCCGCACGCGCGGATTTTCTCCAGGTCGCCGCCCAGCTTGTCGTTGATCTGCGCGTGCCAGTCGGCCAAAAGGACCGTGAAGTCGAGGCCCGCTTCGACGAAGTCGGTGATCTTGTCGGCGCACACCTTCCAGCCCAGGTGGACGCGGCCGGAGGGTTCGAAGCCGATGTAGCCGGTGCGGGCCTCGCCTGCGGCCAACGCCTCGGCCAAGGCCTTCGCTTCGTCCTGGGTGACGACCTCCTGTGCGCCACGCAGGATGAGGGCTTGGCGGCGGTCGGCGTCCATCGTTCGGCGCGCACGCGAGGCGGCCGGTTAAGGATTGCGGGACGCGCCGGTTCCTCGCCAAGAAACCGACAAGGGATAAGTACGCGGACCGGACGTCGGGGCTATGATGCGAGCCCGCCCAAAGCCCTTGCTGACCGTCGTCGCCTTGATCCTGGTCGCGCTGGCCGGCTGCCTCGGCGGCGGCGAACCCGCCGCCGACGAGCCGGACGAGCCGGCGGAACCGGCCATGCCGAGTGTCGAACCGTTCGTGGTCGTCGCCACGCTCGACACGGGCGTCAACCCTCTCCATCCGACGTGGGTCCGCGACCAACCGCACCACCCGTCGCTGTTCCTGCCCGGGTTCCCGGCCGACTCGGAGGCGGTGCGCCTCACGTGGGCGGAGACGTTCTACGAGTCGATCAACGCCAGCCTGACGGACTTGGCCAAGTTCGAGGAGAAGGACTTCCCGTACTGGATACCCGGCACGAACATCATCGGCACGTGGGCGCACGAGACGGACGACATCCCGATCTTCGACGTCGAGGCGGCCTTGCAAGGCGAAGGCGGCGGCCACTACCACGGTGCGCCCGCGGCCAGCCAGATCGCCGGGGCGCCCATCGAACGCGACTCGGGCGACGTCGTCGACATCTCGTTGGCGCCCGAGGCGTGGATCGTCATCATGGACCGGACGAACCAAGGCAGCACCGACCCGGGCGTCTACGGTGCGAACGCCGCCGGCCTCCGATGGGCCGCCGACCAGCCATGGATCGACATCATCCACACGAACATCCAGGATCCCGTGCCGCTCAACCGGGACGAGAACCCCGCCACGCCCAACTACCCGGACGCGGTCGCGTACGCCGTCTCCAAGGGCAAACTGGTCGTCTCGGCCGGCGGCAACTTCTGGGCCGAATCCACCGAGACCAGCCCGCACGCGGGCCCGGCGGGCGTGTTGGCCGCCGGCGCCAACGACAATTGCGGGTACGCCGATTTCTCGAACCCGAACCCGCACATCGCGATGGACGGCTACAACACCGTGGCCGCCCAGAACAGCGGCTGGGGCGAACAGTCCTTCGGTGGGACGTCGAGCGCGTCGCCGCGCATCACCGGCTACGCCGCACAGGTCCTCTTGGAGGTCCGTCGCGCCCTCGACTATACGGCCGGGTGGCAGGACGGCTACCTGATCATACTGGATGAGGATGCGCCGCGGCCGGAGGCCGGTCCGCTGGCCGACGGGAACCTGCACGCGTCCGAGCTGCATGAGGTCATCCGGAAGACGGCCGACCCCAACCCGCACGCCTCCAAGTTCGACGGCGGGGAAGGCATCTGCATCCCGCAGCCGGCCGACTCGCCGGCCGCCGTCTACGCGAAGATGGGCTACGGCGAGGTCAGCGAATACACCATCGCTGACGCGATCGGGGTGACGCTGGGAGAACAACCGATGCCCGCGCGGCCGGTGGAGGACGCGTTCTTCGAGGCGTCGGAGCGCCTACGCCAGGCGTCTTGGGAGACGCTTCCGGCTTACGAGTAGAAGACGTAGACGACGTTGTAGAGAAGTAGGCCGGTGACGAGTGTCGCGCCCCACAAGTAGGGGTAGTAGCGGGCGATCGCCCGGTGTTTTTTGCGCACGTCGCCGGTCACCGTGTGGGTGCCGTCGGGCTGGACGGCGTGGCCGCGGCGGGCGATGCGCCACGCGGCGACGGCGATCCCGAAGCTGGTGAAGGCGAAGGCGAGGTGGACCACAAGGGTGGGCCAGAAGACGCCCGCCGGCGCGTCGATGCCGCGTTCGAGCGTGGTGGTCGCCTTGATGGCGTCGAGGATGAGGAAGCCGACGAGGAAGACGGCGTTGGCCGCCAGCGTCGAGAGCATGACCAGTCGGTGATGTTTGATGCGGCCGCGGCGGATCAGGACGACGCCGGCGACGACGGCGGCCGTGATGAGCACCTCGACGAGGACCAGGACGTCGCTGGCCAGGTCCGCGTCGGTGCCGAACAGCGCCATCGGGGGCGGCCGACGCGGCCCCGGTTCTTAGGGGTTTGCTCCCGTAGCCGGAAAGGTTCATGTATGTGTATGGGCATACCTATACCCTCGATGACGAAGAACATCAGCCTCGCGGATGACGCGTACGACGCGCTCCACGAGGCCAAGCGACCCGGCGAAAGCTTTTCCGACGTCGCCCGCCGGTTAGCGCGCGAATCCCGTCGTGGCTCCCCCGTCAACCTCATCGGCGCGTGGGAGGAGGACGCCGAGGTCGATGCGATCTTTGGCGACATCGCCAGGCGGCGGGAGGGCGGACCTTCTCGATGACCAAGAACATCAGCCTCGCCGACGACGCGTACGAGACGCTGAAGCGCATGAAGCGCCCGGACGAGAGCTTCTCGGAACTAGCTCGACGGCTGGGTGAGGCGTATCGGCCGGCATCAATCCTGGATCTAGTCGGGATCTGGAAGGGACGAGACGAGGACGTCGACGAGATGAAGCGACTGATCTACGAGGAGCGCGACCGTTCCGTGCGGGATCCAGTGCGCCTGTGATTTTCCTTGACGCGGATGTCCTAATCGACGCGCTGCACGACGCTCCTCCTGTGGGTACCCTCCTCCAGAAACTGATTGAGGGTGGCCACCGGGTTGCGGCGACGAGCATTACGGCGGGCGAACTTATCCATGGCGCGGAGGCGGGACAGAAGCCGCGCCAGGACCGACGGGACGTCGAGGATCTGTTGAGCCGCCTACGAATTGTTCCGTTCGCCCTCGACGAGGCGCGAAGATTCGGTGAGTTGGCCGGCCACATGCGCCGGGCAGGCCGCACCGTCCCGACGGTCGACGCAATGGTGGCGGCCGTTGTCCTGGAACATGGCGGACGGTTCATCACCCGGAACGTCCGACACTTTGCGCATATACCGAGCCTTGAATTGGTCGAGGTGGATGACGCGGTGGAGGCGGGTTCCGAGGACGGCTAGCCGTTGCCGCTGGGTTCCTCAGCCGCCTTCCGCCCGGTCGCATAAAACATCGGCAGCCAGTTGAATTGGGTGCCATCCTCGAGGCTCGCCACGTACTCCGCCTCCCACGCCTCCACCGCCTTCTGCAGCACCCCGGAGTAGAGCAGCATTTTACGGTACATGGCCCGCTCGGCCCGGTATGTCTCCAGGTCGTCCCCGCATGACGGCACGCGCGGGTTCAAGAGGCCCACCGAGGCGTCGAGCCCGGCGCGGACGAACAAGGGGCGCAACTTGCGGCCCATGTGCGGGTCGCCGCCGCGCCGCCGGATCGCCTCGTCGGCGAACACGTGGTCGACCATCGGGTTCTCCGGCCAATGGATCTTGCCGCCGTAGTCGGGCTCCATCGCCGCCACCACGAGCCCGCCGGGGCGCGTGACGCGTGCCATCTCCCGTACCACCTGCTGCGGGTCGGCCACCCACATGAGCACCAGGTGGCAGACGGTCACGTCGAACTCGCCGTCTTCGAATGGAAGCTTGTGGGCGTCC